>CANIIN010000420.1 GCA_947467405.1 Betaproteobacteria bacterium
ACGATTCAATCCCAGCGCCGTCATCGATATCGCCACGCTGACTGGCGCCTGCATCGTTGCCTTGGGCAGTGTTTGTTCCGGACTATTTACCGACAAGGACGTGTTAGCAAGAGATCTTCTGGCTGCTGGCGATGCCGCCTGGGATCGCGCATGGAGATTGCCTCTCTGGGACGATTATCAGGAACAACTGAAATCGAATTTTGCGGATTTTGCAAACGTGGGAAGTCGTGCGGCCGGAAGTGTCACGGCAGCCTGCTTTCTTTCAAAATTCACAAAGAAGTACGACTGGGCTCACCTGGATATTGCCGGAACGGCTTGGCGATCCGGCAAAGACAAGGGTGCATCAGGAAGGCCCGTCCCCCTTCTCGTGCAGTTCCTCACCAGTCGCGCGATAAAAAGATGAGCCAAACACTTCAGCACGACAATTCACCCAGGGCCATGTGGAGAATCAATATCCACCATTGTCATTTTTCAAATCAACGATACCGATAGATGACTCGAATTGATTTTTACTTCAATGCCAGCGACAGAATTCGAATGGCATGCAAGGTTGCGGCCAAGGCGTACCGTCAGAAACTACGTGTGGTTGTCTGGATCGCTGACAATTAGTCGGCCCGGTTGATTGACCACATGCTGTGGTCGGACGAACCTACGGGCTTTATTCCACACTGCCAATCCACGCACTCACTTGTCATGAATACCCCAGTCTTGATAACCATGAGAGCCGAAGAATCAGCACATAACGAAGTGCTTATAAATCTTACAAATGGGCCTCCGGAAGTATTCGGCCGATTTCAGCGACTGATTGAGATTGTCTCACTGGATGTTTCTGACCGAGATTCAGCGCGGGATCGCTTCCGCTTCTACAAGGATCGTGGCTATGAAATACACCATCACGACTTGTCTGCTCGTAGCCACAGTGCCCAATGAACGATAACGAAGCACTATTAGGTAAGGCGGACGCGCTTCTTCTAAGACTTCAATCTTCGGCAAATGTCGAATTTCCGGTCTTGACCGAAATTGTCGAGTTATCCGGACTGAGTGGACGCCTCCAAAAACCACCTCCGCCCCCACCACAATCAAATTCAGTCAATGACGTCGACGTCGAAGAATTATGTCAGCGCCTGCGTGTTCAAATCGGCCAATCACTGGAGAACGCAGTAAAGCATTGGACCGATGAAATTTTTCTCACAAAATTGCGACAAGAAATTGAGTTGATATTGCAACTGAGCCTTGAGCGAGCATTGCAACAGTCCAGGGAGGCAATGCTTTTGCACATTGAAGAGGCACTGGCAGGCGCGATTGATACGGAGATTCGCACGCGCTTACGCCCTCCAATTTGAGCGATCAATCGCGCACTCTCTCAACCTTCACGTCCTCGAGACCCAGGCCGACACAACCGTGTACTAGGTAATCGGCAGTCGTGGAATTCACGGCTTGGCTCACGGCATAATGCGCCCTTCGGAATAGCCGCCTGATCCGGTATAATTTTCTCTGCAGGTACCTGTTTAGCGTCGAACGCGCTGGGTAGCCGGCTTTTTGTCTTAAGGTTGGCCTCAGTAATGGATCTCGAAAAAAGCTTCGACCCACATACCATTGAAAAGCGCTGGTACCCGGAATGGGAAAGCCAAGGCTACTTCAAGCACTCGACCTCGAAAGACGGTCCGGCCTATTGCATTCAACTCCCACCTCCCAATGTGACTGGCACGCTCCACATGGGGCATGCATTTCAGCAGACACTGATGGATATCCTCATCCGATACCATCGTATGAAGGGCAACAATACTAACTGGGTGATCGGCACCGATCATGCCGGTATCGCTACTCAGATCGTCGTTGAGAGGCAATTGGAGGCCAAGGGGCAGACTCGACATGAGTTAGGTCGGGAGGAGTTCCTCCGTCAAGTATGGGCCTGGAAACAAGAGTCGGGATCCACCATCACTCGTCAAATGCGCCGCTTGGGTGTCTCTGGGAACTGGTCCTTTGCGGATTCAGAAGGCCAGAATGCCGGATACTTCACGATGGATTCGAGAATGTCCGCAACCGTTTCCGAGGTGTTTGTACGCCTGAATGAAGCGGGGTTGATATACAGAGGAAAGCGTCTGGTCAACTGGGATCCCGTCTTGGGTACGGCAGTCTCGGATCTTGAAGTTGAGGCGCAGGAGGAAGAGGGCCGCATATGGGAGATTCGCTACCCGTTTGAAGACGGATCCGGCTTTATGACCGTTGCGACGACCCGGCCCGAAACTATGCTGGGCGACGTCGCAGTAGCAGTCAATCCTAACGATGAGCGATATGCCGCCCTTGTCGGCAAAACCATCATCCTCCCTCTGGTTGGTCGTAGTATTCCATTGATTGCTGATGAATACGTTGATCGCGAATTCGGCACCGGATGCGTGAAAATTACACCTGCCCATGACTTCAATGATTATCAGTTAGGCCAACGGCACGGGTTTGAACCGATATCCATATTGACATTAAAAGCCAAAATATCGGATGACTGTCCCGCGCCCTATCGTGGACTTGACAGATTTGAGGCCAGGAAACGCATACTGCAAGATCTGCAAGCGAACGGCCTTCTGCAATCAGAAAAACCGCACAAACTGCGCATCCCGCGCTCCGGACGAACTGGGGCGATCGTTGAACCAATGCTCACTGACCAGTGGTTCGTCAGGATGGAGGGACTTGCCGCACGAGGATTGGCTGCAGTCGCGGATGGCAGTGTCCGTTTTCACCCTGAACACTGGGCCACCACTTACAATCATTGGCTCGAGAATATTCAGGATTGGTGCATATCGAGACAATTATGGTGGGGACACCAAATTCCCGCCTGGTACGACGAATCCGGCAACGTCTACGTAGCTAGAAGTGAAGATGACGCCACGGCAATGGCGAGAAATGCCGGTTATGGGGGTTTGCTACGACGAGATGAAGACGTCCTTGACACCTGGTTCTCATCTGCGCTCGTGCCCTTTACCACCCTGGGGTGGCCAGACAATACAAGTGAGCTGAAAGCCTTTCTACCCTCGTCAGTGCTTGTCACCGGCTTCGACATCATCTTCTTCTGGGTCGCCAGAATGATCATGATGACCTTGCACTTTACAGACAAAGTTCCTTTTCGTGATGTCTACATCAATGCCCTCGTACGCGACGCCGATGGACAAAAGATGTCGAAGTCGAAGGGTAACACCCTTGATCCGCTAGATCTGATTGATGGCATCAGCCTGGATGATCTTCTGAGGAAATCGACGATCGGCCTGATGAAGGCGGACCACAAGGAAAAGATAGATAAATACATCAGAAAGAATTATCCGCA
>CANIIN010000421.1 GCA_947467405.1 Betaproteobacteria bacterium
CGCGAATGCTCGCGAGAACTGCGCAGGTCTGTTGCTTCGCCGCAAAGCATGGTCCAGCCAAGACAATGGACCAACCCCGAGTGACAGTTGCCAGCTGCGCAGCGCCACCGTGACCGCTTCGCGACCGCCGGGAACTACATCTTGTCCAGGCCGCGCCGCACCGCGCGCAGGATATCCAGCCGCGTAATGGTGCCGACCAGACGCCCGTCCTCCACCACCGGAAAGCGCCGGAAGGCGACTTTCATGAACAGGCCCGCCGCGTAATAGATGTCCATGTTCGGGGGAATGGACTGCACGTTGGCCGTCATGAAATCGCGCACCTTGCCGCTGGGGGCTTCATGATCCTTGTCGCCCAGCGTCAGCAGCTTGAGGCAGTCGAGCTCGGTGAGAATGCCGACCATCTGACCCTTGCCATCCACCACCGGTGCGCCGGTGACGTGTTTTTTCAGCAGGTAATTGACGCCTTCGATGATGTCCGTATCAGGGGACAGCGTATAAGCGCGCGTATCCATGAATTCCCGCACGGTCGGAAGTCGGTGCATCTTCATTCCAGCGCCCCTTTGATGTCTGCGGAACCTCGGTTGACTCCGGGCTATGGCGCGGCATGGCGGCGCGAGCAGCCCTGTCGGCTGTCGACCCACTCCTCTATTGTCCCTGTCGCCACAGGCAGTTCATTCTGCGCCCGCCGGCGACCGTTGCCAATCCATTCTTGCCAATCCATGCCGTGCGATTGATCCGCCATGCGTCACCTCGCCGGCGTCAACGGTGCATCAGCGCTCTACCTTATAATGCGCGACAACAATCAGGCCAGCTATCCGCAGTCCCTTGCGGCAAACGGCCGCGTCAATCCACTGCAGCCCGAGAGTTTCCAAAGGAGGAGTCACGTGAATTCCAATCTACGCCGCATCGCAACAATGATCCTGGCTGCGCTGTCGCTCGCCATCCCCCTGAAATCAATTGCCCAGGCACAGGCCTGGCCGACCAAACCGGTACGAATCGTCATCGGTTATGGCCCCGGGTCGGGCGCAGACATCGAAGCGCGCTTCGTATCGAACTACCTCGAGCAGACCTACAAGCAGCCGTTCCTGGTTGAGGCCAAGCCGGGCGCAGGCAGCATCATCGGCGCCGATGTGGTGGCCAAGTCGGCACCGGACGGTTACACCCTCTTCATGTCGACAGCCGCGCCGACGACGTTCCCGGCCCTGGTCAAAAACATACCGTTCGACCTGATGCGCGATTTCGATCCCGTCTCCAACCTCAACGACACGGCTCCGGTGCTGCTGACCAACGTCAGCGTGCCGGCGAAGAACCTGTCGGAATTCGTGGCCTATGTGAAGGCCAATCCGGGCAAGATCAACTACGGATCGGCCGGACGTAATTCAATCTTGCTGATGCTCGAGTCGCTGAAACTCGCCGCAGGCATCCAGATGGCGGAAATTCCCTATAACGGCCAGGCCAACTATCTGACCGCACTGATCCGTAACGATGTGCAACTGGTCATGGCTTCGTCCTCTGCCGCCAAGCCGCTCATCGACAGCAATCAGGTCAAGGTGCTCGCCGCTTTCGGTCAGACGCGCGTCGCCAACATGCCGGATCTGAGCACCGTCGGCGAACAAGGCTACCCGACGCTGCGCGGTGTCGGCTGGTACGGCCTGCTTGCTCCACATGGAACGCCGCGCGAGATCGTCGACAAGATAGCCGCTGAAATGCCGCGCTATGCGGCAACGCCGGCGCAGAAGGACCGCGCGGCGAAGGGGGGCTTCACCTGGATCACCAGCACGCCCGCCCAGTTCCGCGAGCAGCTCACGAACGAGATCAAGTTCTGGAGCGACATCGCACAGAAGGCCAACATCAAGCCGGAATAATGTGTCCGCTCCAGGTGGAGCGAGCGCAACGACCAAGCACCAAGGGGCCGCATGGCCCCTTTTCATTTACGCCGATCGCCGCGCCAAGCGAATCGCGACTGTCACGAGAACGATACGCAATACCGGAACTGCCCAAAGCGGCTAAGATTGGCCGCTCACAGCAGGGCGCAAGACCCTGACACGCGGAGAACTTGAATGAAAAAGCCCCAGCTGCTGCATCAATTGTTTGCGACCATCCTGATCGCACTGAGCGCCTCCCTGGCCATGGCCGCGGACTATCCCGTCAAGCCGGTGCGCGTCGTGGTGCCGTTTCCCGCCGGCGGATCCACTGACCTGATCTCGCGCCTGCTGGCGCAGCAGATGGACCCGGAACTCAAGCAGACTGTCCTGGTGGAAAACCGCCCCGGCGCGGGCGGGCTGGTGGGCGTCCTGTCCGTCACCAAGTCCGACCCCGACGGCTACACGCTGTTGATCACCGGCGGTTCGGCCATCGGGCCGACCTTCATCAAGGGGTCCACTACCGAGATGTACCGCGACCTATCCCCCATCTCGGCCATTTACGAAGGACCCTTCGTGCTGTTCGTGCAGCGCTCGGTGCCGGCCAATACCGTTGCGGAACTGGTCGCCTACGCCCGTGCCAATCCGGGCAAGCTCAACTACGGCACCACGGCGTCGAACGAAAAGATGCTCATGGAGATGTTCAAGCGCGCGGCTGGCCTTGATATCGTCGAGATTCCCTACAAGGGCGGCGCGCCGCGCATGACGGCCATGCTGGCCAACGAGGTGCAACTCGCCATTGGCGGCACGCAGATCATGAAACAGCAGGGTGTCGAAGCCAAGATCAAGCCCATGATGGCGTTCGGACCGCATCGTTCCGGTTCCTTGCCCGACGTCCCGACTTCTGCGGAACTGGGCTTCCCGGCGCTATCGGCGGCCAGCACGCTGGGCCTGTGGGCGCCGATGAACACCGAGCGCGACATCATTGCCCGGCTGAACCGGATTGTCGTCGCAGCACTGGCGCCTCAGGCCATGAAAGTGAAGATCCGCGACATCTCGGGCTTCGATGCCGGCGGCTCGACGCCGGATGAACTGCGCACCCGCAGCAAGGCCGAGCGCGACTTCTATGTGCAGGCCGCCGGGGTGATCAAGCTGCAGCCGGAGTGAGTCCGCTCACCGCGCCGGTGCGACTTGCACGTGGCGTCCGGTCAGTCAGGAGCTCTCAAAGCGGTCCGATGTAAGGCGCCGCGTCGAGGCTGACTGCAGCCTTCTGCAATTCGGCAGCCAGCGCCGCCGGCACCGGCACCGGAAATTCCAGCAACTGCTGCGCCATGCCCTTGGCGTTGGGATCGATGCGGCGCGACGCCAGCCCGCCGCCATCCAGCGATTCGTGCAGCACGAAATTGATGGCGGCAAATCCCGGCAGGAAGTAGCGATCCACGCGCTGTGAG
>CANIIN010000422.1 GCA_947467405.1 Betaproteobacteria bacterium
GACCCTCTCTTTTCTCGACAACTAGAAAGGTACACCCCTTGCGCATCTCACCTTCCCCGAAGGCCCGGATGTCGCACTTCGAGGTTTAATTCACAATATCCCCATCTGAACATCGCCATCCCGGCGCTGTGCCCTAGAACCGCACCGCCGGCACACGGCTGGCGTTCCAGGAACCGAAGGCGGCCGCCACCGACATCACGGCGAAGGCGGCGTGGAACGCGCCAACGATCTGCTCGTCCAGGCCCGGCTGCACGGCGCCGCCACGCATGAGATGCGGCAGGTCGATATCCGGCAGCAACCCGTACACGATGGCGCCCACCACTGCCGTGCCGATGGCACCGCCCAGCGTGCGCGACTGGCTCACCGTGGCCATGGTCGCTCCGAGGTGCTTGCGACCGGCCACGACCTGCGCCACCAGTTGCGCCATCGGCAGCGACGGGCCCATGCCGAGCGTGGCAATCACCACCAGCACCTCCACCCACAGGATGTCGGCCGGTGCGACCGCCAGGCCCGCGAACGCGGCCGACGCCATGGCAAGCCCCCACACCGGCAACATCTTCGGATGGCCGGTGCGCGCCACGATGCGGCCGGCCAGTGTGCCGCCGGCGATCTGGCCGATCAGCGCCGGCATCAGCAGCAGGCCGCTCTGCCCGGCGTCCACATGCAGACCGATCTGCAGGTAAACCGGCAGATAGAACACCAGCGACAGGAAGCAGAAGGTGGTGACGATCACGGTGATCATGGACAGGCGCAGGGTCTTGATGCGCAGCAGTTCGATGGGAAAGAACGGCGCCCGGTGGCGGCGCTCGTAACCAAGCAGCGCGATCCACGACACCAGGCTCACTCCTGCCAGCAACGCCATTTGCCAGGACAGCCACGCAAAACGGTGCCCGCCCGAGGACACCCCGTACAGCATGGACAGCATCGCCATCGAGAACAGCACCAGGCCGACGCGATCGTCCACGCCGGGAGAGTCGGGGTGGCGCTCGCCGCGCGGCAGTCGCATCAGCAGAACGACTGCCAGCGCCGCCAGCGGCAAGACCATGAAGTACAGCCAGCGCCAGCTGGCGTGCGCGACGACAACCCCCCCCAGCACCGGGCCCAGCATGCTGCTCACCGTGAACAGCGTGGCGAAGTACACCTGGAAGCGGGCGCGCTGGCGCGGCGGGATGAGTTCGCCGATCAGCGCCTGCGACAGCGACATCAGGCCGCCGCCGCCGATGCCCTGGATGGCACGCCCGATGATGAGGTGCGTCATCGATTGCGCGGTCCCCGACACCACCGCGCCGGCCACGTAAAAGCCCATGGCCACGAACAGCATTTCGCGCCGGCCGTGGCGATCGCCGAGACGCCCGTAGATCTGCACCGTCAGCGCGTTCATCAGCATGTAGGCGGTGATGATCCACGACGAGTCGTGCAGCTCGCCCAGTTCGGCGGCGACGACGGGCGTGGCCGTGGCGAGCAGCCCCTGGTCGAGGGAGGCCATGACCATGGGCAGCATGATGGCGATGAACAGGCGCAGGAATTCGCGCACCGTGACGTGGCGGTCAGCGTCCGAATCGGGCGGGCTGTCGTGTGACGGTTTCAATGGGGCCAATATGACGGGAGGGGGTGGATGTTCCTGACGCGCGGCCTGCACGTCCGGCAGCGGTGGGTGAAAGTACTCATGAGCGTGGGCATTATCCCACCTGTGGAGGCGACCCCCGATCACACCTCCAGCGGCGTCAATAGGAGACGGAAATTGAAACGCAAACGGTCTACCAAGGAACGGGGCGCCGGGCGCGAACTGTTTCAAACTGTTTCAAACGAGTCATCCGCGGCATCGAGGCCGAATCTGGCGCGCAATGTCCGCTACAATTCCGAGGTGAAATTCGCGATTCCTGAAACGATGTTTGAGTGGCTTTCCAAGCCAGCGTCCGGGAAAGCCTCGCCTCCCGCGTTACATGCCGAGCACCAGCCCGTGTCGAACAGGCGAACACCGTGACATCGGACCTGCAACTCTTCCTTGCTGCCGTCAGCGCCATCGCCCTGATACAGGCCGTAGTGTTCGTCGTTGTGGCACGCGTCGGCCGGGGCAATCCCATGCTGGGGTGGTGGAGCGCCGGTCTGCTGTTGATCGGTCTGGGCCATGCTGGCCTCGCCCTGCGCGGCCTGATTCCGGACGTGCTGTCGATCGTCGTCGCCAACACCCTGCTCACGGCAGCCTTCGTGCCGATTGGCGCCGGCGTGCGCAAGATGCGCGGCATGCCCGTGCAGAAGGTGGACGCATTCGGCTGGATCATCACGCTGGCCGTGGCGGTGGCCACGGGCTGGTTCAGCATCGTCGCGCATGATCTGGCCGTGCGCATCATTGCCGTCCAGCTGGCTGCCACCATCATGACCGCGCGCGTCGCCATGGAAGTCAGCGAGCACAGCCGCAGTTCGCTTGGCACGCCGCCATCGCAGGTCCTGGCGGCGCTGTGGTGGTTCTTCTGCATCATGAGCGCGATCACCGTGATCATGACCGCCTCGCAGGGCGAGCGCACCCAGGACCTTCTGCAGGCCGGCCCGCCGACATCGGTATTTCTCGCGGTCGCACCCCTGCTCGCACTGGTCATTCCGCTGGTGGTGCTGTGGATGGTGTTCGAGACCCGGCAGCATTCGGCGGGCGACATCATCACCGAGCACCGGCAGCGCGGCGCCGCCGGGTTGCAGGCGTTCCTGATCCGTTGCGACGCCGCCATCCTGGGCGGCCAGTCGCCGGTGTCGGTGATATCCATCGACCTGGACAATTTCAAGCAGATCAACCGCCAGCACGGTTTCCCCGCCGCGATCGCCCTGCTGGACTGGGTCGAGCGCCTGATCCGCCAGCACATGCGCGAGACCGACGATCTTGAACTGGCCGGGCTCGATCACTTCATCATTGCCATGCCCACGACCGACCAGGACACGGCGCTGATGATCGCGGAGAACATCCGCCGTGAATTGGAGATGGGAACCTACCTGTACGAGAAAGTCGGCCTGCAGACCACGGTCAGCATCGGCGTGGTCATGCAGAGCGCGTCGCGCCCCACGGCGCGCTCCCTGCACATCGCCACCAAGCTGGCCATCGACAGCGCGCGCGCAGCCGGACGCAACCGCGTGGAGCTGGCGCCGACGGGCTTTCAATTTCCCGAAACGAACCGCTTCTAGGTTCTGTTTCCGGTGGACAGCGGCGCACGAAGCCGCTATGCGGAACCTGCCGCGACCTACTTCAGCTTCGCCCCGGTGCTGTCGAACACGCTCACCTCCACCGCAATGCCCTGGCGGATGCTCTGCGTCACGGTGCAGAA
>CANIIN010000423.1 GCA_947467405.1 Betaproteobacteria bacterium
CGTCGAACGGCCGCTCGGAACGGAACACGAAGGATGTCACATGCTCGTCGTGGGTGTGTTCGGCATCTTCCAGGAAGGTCGGATCGAGGTCCAGGATGGCGTTCAGGTTGAAACCGCGGATATCGAGGATTTCAGCGATCGGCGCGTCCCCGAAATTGACCTTCTTGACCGGCGCGCGCGGGTTCATGCGCACCAGGCGGGCCCTGAGTTTGTCGGCCTCGGCCTCGTCCACCAGGTCGGTCTTGGACATCAGGATGCGGTCGGCGAAACCGACCTGCTCCTGCGCTTCCTTGAAATCGTCCAGCGTCTTGTTGCCGTGCTTGGCATCCACCAGCGTCAGCACGCTGTCCAGCAGGTAGTACTGGCCGATCTTCTCGTCCAGGAAGAAGGTCTGCGCCACCGGGCCCGGATCGGCCATGCCGGTGGTCTCGATGATGACGCGCTCGAACCACAGCTTGCCGGACTCGCGCTTGGCGCGCAGGTCTTCCAGGATGCGCATCAGGTCGCCGCGCACCGTGCAGCAGATGCAGCCGTTGTTCATCTCGATGATCTGCTCATCCTTGTCCCTGATGAGGATCTCGTTGTCCACGCCGGCCTCGCCGAACTCGTTCTCGATGACGGCGATCTTGTGGCCGTGCTGCTCCTTGAGGATGCGGTTCAGGAGCGTGGTCTTGCCGCTGCCCAGAAAGCCGGTGAGGATGGTGACCGGCACCATCTTCTGCTCGCCGCCCATTCCGGTCATGGTCTTGCCAGACTTCTTTTCCTTGCCAGTTGTCGTCTTGGCCATCTTGGTTCTCCGCCGCTTTTGACTTGCTTGTTGGGTCGCTGCTCTGCTGCTTCATGATGGGTGCCGGCCCCGTCCAACCCTCGTTCAAGCGATCGAGACGCACGCATCGGGTTCGGCAAGTCGAGGAATCGTTGACGACCAGGACGGCCAAGGGAACCGGAACTGCCCCGAAACGACCCAGAGGAAAGGCCGGCATCCGGGCGCGCATTCTAGGCGCGCCGGATGGCAAATGCAATGACCGGCGACCGGGGCGCGGAAATGCTGCCGCCTCGCTCCTCCCGAATGCCTCGCAACACCCCGACGCCGCGACCGAGAATGCCCGGAAACCCTCGCCAATACTCGATCTACAGGCATCGCCAGCCACCGCCCGCACACTCCGACTCCGGGGCAGGGCAGCCGCTCCCTGCGCTCAGTCGCTGCGCCGCAGCAACAGTCCCTTCAGATACTCACCCTCCGGAAACTCCATCAGCACCGGATGGTCGCTGGAGGCCGCAAAGCGCCGCTCGATGTAACACGACACGCCGGCGTCGGCCGCGGCGCCGGCGACGATCTTCTGGAACAGATCGGCGGAAATGCCGCCCGAGCACGAAAAGGTGGCGAGATAGCCGCCCGGGCGCAGCAGGCGCAAGGCGCACAGGTTGATGTCCTTGTAGCCGCGTGCGGCGCGCTCGGCATCGCGCGCGGTGGGCGCGAACTTGGGCGGATCGAGGACGATGAGGTCGAAGCTGCGCCCGGCATCGCGCAAGGTGCGCAATTGCTTGAAGACGTCCGCATCAAGCCACTCCGCGCGTGATGCATCAAAGCCGTTCAGTGTCAGGTTGCGCCGGGCAATCTCCAGCGCCGCGCCGGAACTGTCCACCGACAGCACCGAACTCGCGCCGCCGGCCAGCGCCGCCAATGAAAAACCGCCGGTGTAGCAGAAGCAGTTCAGCACGTCGATGGGCGTGCCGGCCTGTACTGCGCCGACCAGAACCCCAACCGCTTCGCGCACGGCCTCACGGCTGTCGCGCTGGTCCAGGAAAAAGCCGGTCTTCTGGCCGGTGGCGAAATCGACTTCGTATTGGATGCCGTTTTCGCTGATCACGGCGCTCGATTCGGCGCCCTCCAGCGTGGCGGCGACGTCGTCCGTGACCACGCCGTCTTCGACGACCACGAAACCGCAGCGCGGTTGCAGTCCTTCCAAGGCGCGCACGTCGGCATCAGAGCGTTCGTAGACCTGCATGCAGCCAGTCTCGTCGAACAGCAGTTGCAGCAGCAGCTTGCGCCAGCGCTCGGCGCCGGCTGACGATATTTGCACCACCAGCGTATCGCCATAGCGGTCGGCGATAAGCCCCGGCAGTCCATCGGCTTCCGAGTGCAGGATGCGCAAGGGGCGGCCACCGCCGAAATCGAGGTGCCGCCGTTTCAGCGCGGAACGAATGCGCGCGCTGAACAGCTCTTCGCCCGGCGGTTGCGCCTCGTCAAAGCTCCACACGCGGGCGCGGATGTTCGAATCGGGACTGAGCGCCGCCCAGGCGAAGAAGCGGCCATCGGCGCCGCGCACGGCGACCGTGACGCCGGACGACTGCTCGCCCTGCATGTGTTCGACCGCGCCGGAGAAAACCCACGGGTGTTTTCTCAGCAGCGAGCGTTCGCGGCCCTCTTTCAGGATGAGCGCGGGCGCGGCACCGGGGTCGCCGCTGCTGGCCATCGCCGATCGGGCCGGCCGGGCCTTGGCCGGATTATTCCGGGCCGAGGCCGGCTCGCCTTCGCCGCGGGCGGGACGTCGATTCCGGGCTGCACCGCCGCTGCGGGTGCGCCGGTCTTTGTTCATGCTTGTCTTGATCAATATGGGGTCTTTCAAATCAGGCCGGCATAGCCGGCCACGGCGCCGACGGCGATCAGCCACAGCGGATTGATGCGCGTCGCCAACATGGCGACCACGGTGATGGCGGAAGCAATGTACGCCGCCACGCTGTGGTCGGCGCTGCGGACCAGCAGCAAAGCCGAAGCGATCATGAGGCCGATAGTGACCGGGGCCAGGCCGTTCTCGATGGCGATACGCCAGCGCGCGTCTCGAAAGCGCTGCCAGGCGCCTGCCACCATCAGCGTGATAATGCTGGTCGGCCCGCACATGGCGGCCGTCGAGACCAGCGCGCCGGCAAACCCCGCCACCTTCCAGCCCACCAGCGTCACCACGAGGATGTTCGGCCCCGGCGCGGCCTGCGACAGGGCCACCACCTCGGCGAACTCGGTCGAAGTCATCCAGTGATGATGGTCGACCACGATGCGATGCATTTCGGACAGCGTGGACATCACGCCGCCGATGGCCATCATCGACAGACCGAGAAAATCCAGGGCGAGCTGACGCAGGATGTCGACGTCAGGCACGACCTGCCCCTTGCTGCAGTGATGTCGCCATCCTCATGGCGATGCCTTGGTGTCGGCGGCAACACTTCGATCGGGCCGCGCGCGTTTGCGCAGTTGCAGCCACGCGACCAGCACGCTGGTCGGCGCCAGCGTCA
>CANIIN010000424.1 GCA_947467405.1 Betaproteobacteria bacterium
CTCTGCTGGAACGGGAAGATTCCAATCCCGAACCGGTAGCGCCAGCAGCATTCGGCACGGTCTCCGCACCTTCCGGATCTGAAGGGAGCGAAGCGCGCTCGGAGCCGGAAGACAACCGTGACACCACCCAGGACAGTTATACCCAGACGACCGAGTGGCTGAATTCGGCTTCGGGTACTTCGCACAGTCGCGATGACTCCAACGACTCCGATGACTACCCGCAAATGGCAGCCGACCTGCCCACGCTGCGTGAACATCTGCTGGGACAACTGGCGTTGATGAATCTGTCACGCCGCGACCGCAATATCGGAGCATGCGTCATCGAATCACTCGATGAAGACGGCTATCTCACGCAGTCGCTGGACGAACTGGCGGAAATGCTTCCGGACGAACTGGCCGTCGATCTGGAGGAACTCACGATCGCGCTACGCCATGTACAGCACCTTGATCCGATCGGCATCGCCGCACGCAATCCCGCCGAGTGCCTGGAGTTGCAACTTCTGGCGCTTGAAGAACCGTGCATTGGGCGCGAGATCGCACTGAACATCGTGCGCAATCACCTGCTCCTGCTCGCCACGCGCGACTTCGTCCGACTCAAGCGCCTGGTGGGCTGCTCTGACGACCAGCTCCGGGAGTCGCAGCATCTGATCCAGAGCCTCAATCCCAGGCCCGGTTCTGCATACTCGAACGTCGAAACGCGCTATGTTGTCCCGGATGTGGTGGTGCGCAAGACGAAAAACGTGTGGGTCGCGACACTGAATCCGGATGCCGTTCCCAAGTTGCACGTCCATCGCATGTACGCGGATATCCTGCAGAATGGACGTCCCGGAGCGGGTGGACTGCTGACTCAGCAATTGCAGGAAGCGCGCTGGCTGATCAAGAACGTTCAACAACGATTCGAGACCATATTGCGAGTCTCCCAGGCTATCGTGGACAGGCAACGCAATTTCTTCGAGCACGGCGAAGTTGCCATGCGCCCACTGGTACTGCGGGAGATTGCGGAAACCCTTGAACTGCATGAATCAACGATATCCCGCGTCACAACGCAGAAATTCATGCTCACCCCGCGCGGCATATTCGAACTCAAGTACTTCTTCGGGAGCCATGTGGCAACGGACACCGGCGGGGCGTGTTCGGCCACGGCGATTCGTGCCCTGATCAAGCAACTCGTCGCTGCCGAAGACTCCAAACGCCCCCTTTCCGACAGCAAGATTGCCGATTTGCTGGGGCAACAGGGCATTGTTGTGGCGAGGCGTACCATCGCAAAATACCGGGAGTCGCTGCACATTCCTCCCGTCAATTTACGCAAGACGATTTGAGTAGTGCACCCGTCGTTTGACCGAGTCCGGGAAGCGATGGAATTTTCCAAAAAGGAAGGGAGCAAAACCATGAACCTGACAGTCAGCGGACATCATGTCACAGTCACTGAGTCGATTCGCAACCACCTTGAATCCAAGCTGTCCAAGGTGACACGTCATTTCGATCACGTCATTGACGTAAACGTCATCCTTTCGGTGGAAAAACTGGTTCAGAAAGCGGAAGTGACGGTACATATTCGTGGCAAGGACATTTTTGTCGAAAGCAGCGATACCGACCTCTATGTCGCCATCGACAGCCTCGTGGACAAGTTGGATCGCAGAGTTCTCAAGCATAAGGACAGCGTGAGCGCGCATCCGCACGATGCACTGAAGCACCAACCAATCGAGGAATAGCAAGAGCCCTGACGGCATCGGTCAAGAAACGTTTTTGACGCCAGACTGATCGAGGGTAGCGTCAGCGTGGATCGGTTAGAATCGCGCTACCCCGTTTTTCTCTTTCCGGAACCACTGGTTTCCTCTTGAGATCATATGGTGAGTCAGGCCCCGCCCCGGATCATGCAGGCTCAAACCCTTTCCCATGAATCTCATCGCCAAACTCCTGCCCCCGGCCAACATCGTGCTCGATCTGGATGTCACGAGCAAAAAGAGACTGTTCGAGCAGGCGGGACTGCTGTTCGAAAACAATCAGGGCGTGGCACGAAGCCTGGTTTTTGACAGTCTTTTTGCGCGGGAGCGGCTTGGGTCGACCGGACTGGGCCAAGGCGTGGCAATTCCACATGGCCGAATCAAAGGCCTGAAAGAGGCAGTAGGGGCATTCTTCCGTCTAGCGAATCCGGTGCCATTCGAAGCGCCAGATGGCAAACCGGTGACACTGGCCTTCATGCTGTTGGTACCGCAGCAGGCCACGGAAATGCACCTGCAGATACTTTCCGAACTGGCACAGATGTTCAGTGACAAGGAATTGCGGCAACGTCTCTCCAATGACGCAGATGCCTCGTCACTTCATTCCCACGTCACAGCCTGGCAACCACATGCAACAGATCAGCGTCGCGCAACTTTATGAAGACAACAAGGACAAGCTCGGACTGACCTGGACAAATGGTCAGCGGGGTGGAGACGTGTTCGTCCGACGAGACACCTCGGACGCGCCGGCGCTCGTCGGCCACCTCAACTTGATCCATCCGAACCGGATACAGGTTCTGGGCACGGTCGAGGCAAAACACTTTGCATCGTTTGACGACTCCGCACTACGCCAGATGCTCGATAACCTGCTGAATGCGACTCCTGCCGCGGTCATACATGCCGATGGCGTCCATCCCGACCGGCGACTGCTCGCAGCCGCAGAAGCGGCCGGCGTCTCCATCTTTACCTCCAATCGATCCGGTGCATCGATCATTGATGCATTGCGCCGCTATCTGTCCAAGACTCTGGCCGACGCCACGACCCTGCATGGCGTATGCATGGACGTTCTCGGCATCGGCGTATTGATTACGGGAGATTCAGGCGCCGGCAAGAGTGAACTGGGGCTGGAACTGATCAGCCGCGGACATGGACTGGTGGCCGACGATATCGTCGAGATTTCGCGTATCGCGGCAACGACCCTGGAATGCCGCTGCCCCCCCATGCTGAAGGACTTCCTCGAAGTTCGCGGTCTGGGCGTGCTGAATATCCGAACGATTTTTGGCGAAACCGCGGTACGCCCGAAAATGAAGCTTCGCCTGATTGTTCACCTCGAGAAACCCTCGCAAAGCGGAGGTATCCCTGCCGAACGCCTTCCGCTACACGAACTTTCGGAGGAAATTCTAGGCATGACGGTTCGCAAGGTAGTGATTCCGGTTGCTGCAGGCCGAAACCTCGCCGTCCTGCTTGAGGCTGCAGTGCGCAACCATGTACTTGCGTTGCGGGGAATTCACAGCACTGCAGAATTTGTCGAGCGACAGCAGGCTGAAATGAGCA
>CANIIN010000425.1 GCA_947467405.1 Betaproteobacteria bacterium
GAAACCGCCATGGAGGCGGGAAAACCCATTTTGCTCGTGGCGCAAAAGTCGGCTGCCAAAGACGACCCGGGTTCCGAAGACATGTACGCAATCGGTTGCGTGTCAAATATTTTGCAGATGCTCAAGCTGCCGGATGGCACGGTGAAGGTGCTGGTCGAGGGTGGTCAGCGTGCGCGTATCAGCGGTGTCGAGGACTTGCGCACGCATTATGTGGCGGATGCAAGGCCTGTGGCGCATGACGCCAGCGAGAACACCGAGGTCGAGGCCATGCGCCGCGCGTTGATCGCGCAGTTCGATCAATACGTGAAGCTGAACAAGAAAATTCCTCCGGAGATTCTCACGTCTTTGGCTGGCATCGAGGAGGCGGGTCGTCTGGCGGACACCATCGCCGCCCACCTGCCGCTGAAGCTCGAGCAGAAGCAGGAAGTCCTCGAGATGTTCGACGTCAAGACCAGGCTGGAGCATCTGCTCTCGCAGCTCGAGACCGAAATCGACATCCTGCAGGTCGAGAAGCGCATTCGCGGCCGGGTAAAACGTCAGATGGAGAAGAGCCAGCGCGAGTACTACCTGAACGAGCAGGTCAAGGCCATACAGAAGGAACTCGGCGAGGGCGAAGATGGCGCTGACATCGAAGAGATGGACAAGCGTGTCAAAGCTGCCCGCATGCCAAAGGATGCGCGCAAGAAGGCCGACGGTGAATTGAAAAAGCTGCGCCTCATGTCACCCATGTCGGCCGAGGCGACAGTGGTACGCAATTACATCGAGACGCTCGTCAATCTTCCCTGGAAGAAGAAAAGCAAGATTTCCAAGGATATTGGCGTGGCCGAGAAGGTGCTGGATGCCGATCACTACGGACTGGACAAGGTCAAGGAACGCATCCTTGAATACCTTGCTGTGCAAAGTCGTGTTGAACAGATGAAGGCGCCGATTTTGTGTCTGGTGGGGCCCCCGGGGGTCGGCAAGACATCGCTGGGCCAATCGATTGCCAGGGCGACCAATCGCAAGTTCGTGCGCATGTCGCTGGGTGGTGTGCGCGACGAGGCAGAAGTGCGCGGGCATCGCCGCACCTACATCGGTTCGATGCCGGGCAAGATTCTTCAGAACATGACCAAGGTGGGTGTCCGCAATCCGCTGTTCCTGCTGGATGAAGTGGACAAGATGGGCATGGATTTCCGCGGCGATCCCTCTTCGGCTCTGCTCGAGGTGCTGGATCCCGAGCAGAACCACACTTTCGTGGATCACTATGTGGAAGTCGAATATGACCTGTCTGAGGTGATGTTCGTTGCAACGTCGAATACGCTGAACATTCCTGCTGCGTTGCTGGATCGCATGGAAGTGATTCGCCTTTCCGGATACACGGAAGATGAAAAGGTCAACATAGCCCAGCGTTACCTCTTGCCCAAGCAGATGAAGAACAACGGGTTGAAGAAGGAAGAGCTTCAGGTCACCGAACCTTCGATCCGAGACTTGATTCGCTATTTCACCCGTGAAGCCGGAGTCCGGAGCCTTGAGCGCGAGTTGTCGAAAATTTGCCGAAAGGTGGTCAAGACGCTGGTAACCAGCGGGCGCGACCGGAAGATGGTCGTGACCCCCAAGAATCTCGACAAGTTCCTTGGCGTACGGAAGTTCTCCTTCGGCATGGCGGAAAAGAAGAACCAGATCGGTCAGGTCACGGGACTGGCGTGGACAGAAGTCGGCGGTGAATTGCTCACCATCGAGGCTGCCTTGATGCCAGGCAAAGGCAAGGTGCAGCGTACCGGAAAACTTGGTGAAGTCATGCAGGAGTCAATCCAGGCTGCCCTGACCGTGGTGCGCAGCCGCTCCGTGAAGCTCGGCATTCCGGAAGAATATTTCGAGAAGAAGGACATCCACATTCACCTTCCTGAAGGTGCGACGCCGAAGGATGGGCCGAGCGCGGGAGGGGCGATCACCACGGCGATGGTTTCGGTCCTGACGGGTATTCCGGTTCGGGCCGATGTGGCCATGACGGGAGAAATCACGTTGCGTGGCGAGATTCTTCCGATCGGTGGGCTGAAGGAAAAGCTGCTGGCGGCGCATCGTGGCGAGATCAAGATCGTGCTGATTCCTGAAGAGAATGTAAAGGATCTCACCGAGATTCCGGACAACATCAAGAACCAGTTGGAGATCGTGCCGGTCAAGTGGATCGATCAGGTTCTCGAGCGCGCCCTCGAGCGTCAACCGGAATCGCTCAAGCCTGCGGAGCCCGGCCCCGCGCTGGCTGCGGCCGCCGACGACAAGAATCCGACGACGGTCCTGACGCATTGATTTTTCCGGTCGTGTGTCGGCGCCTTGCAACGAGGTGACGATGCACGATCGCAGTGGGACTTGCCGGTTCATGAGTGTAGAATTCCAACATGCCTGTAGTCGGTGAGATTGAACTGGCGGCAGTATCAATGTGGCGGGAGCTTCCTTGACACTGTCAGCAGGCGATTGATATAAACAAAACCAAATACCGTTTGGTCCATCTTGCAGTCACCCGAAGTCGTGTATTGAGTCAGGGTGACGATTCGAGGGTGACGTAAACCAACATAGGGGGCATGAGTGAACAAGATCGACATCATCGAGCAGGTCGCGAAATCAGCAGATATCTCCAAGGCCGCAGCCGGACGCGCCCTTGAAGCCACGGTTGCTGCGATCAAGACAACGCTCAAGAAGGGTGGGATGGTGACGCTGGTCGGGTTCGGCACTTTCTATGTAGGCAAGCGCGCGGCGCGGTCGGGACGCAATCCACGTACCGGTGCCGCCATCAAGATCAAGGCAGCGCGCGTGCCGAAGTTTCGCGCTGGTAAAGCGCTCAAAGATGCAGTAAACTAACGACCCTTCGGGACGTCGGATTTTTAGCTTTTTTGCGGAAAATCCGATCGAATGAAGGGTGCTTAGCTCAGCTGGTAGAGCGTCGCCCTTACAAGGCGAATGTCGGGAGTTCGATCCTCTCAGCACCCACCAGACAGGTTGCAGTGACGAGCATTTATCCAGCGGGATAAATGCTTGCGGCCAGAGGTGAAGCAGGGCAGTTCAGATGCAGCAGTTTTACAAGGAGTGGTAGTTCAGTTGGTTAGAATACCGGCCTGTCACGCCGGGGGTCGCGGGTTCGAGTCCCGTCCACTCCGCCAATTTCGGAAGGCGAACCCAGGTTCGCCTTTTTGCTTTGTGCAATCGGTTTCGCGCGATGCTCGGATGGCACGGTGTTCGATGCATCAGCGTGCAGATTGCCAGAGCAGGCAGTTCATGGCTGGGCCGCGATTCTC
>CANIIN010000426.1 GCA_947467405.1 Betaproteobacteria bacterium
CGATTACAGGTGATACAGCTTCTTCGCGTTGTCGACCAGCACCTGCTTCATCTGCGCGGCGCTCCAGCCCTTCATGGACGTGGCGATGTACTCGCGCGACTTGGGGTAGGTGCCCGTGCCGTGCGGGAAATCGGACTCCCACATCAGGCTGTCGATGCCGATGAAGTCGCGTATCTCGGGCGTGACGTCCTCGTACCAGAAGTTCACGTAGCACTGGCGGCGGAACAGTTCACTGGGGCGTTCCGGCATGCCGTTCTTGGCCAGCGCCTGTGCGTCCCACTGGTGGTCGGCGAGTTGCAGCAGGTAGGGTACCCAGCCCACGCCGCTCTCCGACGACACGATCTTCAGCTTCGGGAATTTTGTCAGGATGCCGGAGAACAGGATGGTGGTCATCACCTCGACGTTGGCGCTGATGGCCATCACCGAGACGATGGCGACGTCGATCAGCGAGCCCTTGACGCCGAACTTCGGCATGCGCTTCACGCCCATGCTGGCGCCGGAGCCGACGTGGAAGTTGATCGACATCTCCGCTTCCTGGGCCGCAGCCCACAACGGATACCAGTACGGATCGGCGACGCTCGGAAAGCCGTACTGCTCGGGGAAAGCGAAGGACGCTCCCTTCACGCCGCGCTTCACCATGCGGTGCAGTTCTGCGACCGCCACGTTGACGTCCCACATGGGCAGATCGACCAAGGTGATGAAACGTCCCGGGTAGGGGTCGGCAAATTCATCGATCTGGTAGTCGTTGTAGGCCTGGATGCAGGCCAGGCGCAGGTCTTCCGGATAGTCGGGGTTGCTGAAGGTGTTGCCGGCCACGCCGGTGATGTTGCCGAAAAAGGTGTGCACGTCCACGCCGTCTTCGTCCATGGCCTTGATGCGCTCGGCGGGAACCCAAGCCTTTTTCGGCACATCATCCCACTGCAGGGGTGGCTTGCCGGGCGGCATGATGCCGCGCACCGAACCGACGCCGGTCTGCAGGTGCGGCGCATCGTTGATGAACCAATGATCCTGGCCCTCGGCATTGCGGCGAAGTTGGGGGATGCGGTTGCCCCACTTTTCCTTCGACATGCGGTCCAGCCAGGTGTTGGGGCCTTCCTGCAGGTGGTCGTCGGTGGAGATGACTTTGTAATCGCGTGACATGGAACTCCTCCTGTTATTTTGCGGCGTGCAGCAGTTTACTGCGCTGCCGGAATTTCGGCGATCTGCGCTGCCCGGGTCCAGAATTCGTTTTCAGTGAGGGCCTGTTGGCGCAGGCCTTCCGGCGTGGACCCGATGGCGTCGACGCCGCTGCTCTTCAGGAGGTCAATGATGTCCTGCATGCGCGCGAATTCCATCAGCGGTTTGCTGAGCGTGGCGACCACGGCCGGCGGCAGGCCCTTCGGTCCCCAGAATCCACCCGAGTACACGCCCTTGATGGTGGGATAGCCGGACTCCACCAGGGTCGGAATCTCGGGCAGGGTGCTGAGGCGTTTTTCGCCCGTGGTGGCGAGAGCACGCAGCTTGCCGCTTTCGATGAAGGATTTGTAGGTCGCGGTCGGTTCGAGCACGGCGGTCACTTCACCGGCGACCAGCGCCGTCGTCAATGGCGCGGTGCCCTTGTAGGGGACGTGCTGGATGTCGATGCCCACCGCTTTCTTGAACACTTCCATGACCATCTTGCCGCTGCCCGATGAGGTGCCGTAAAAGAGCTTGCCGGGATTGGCCTTGTTGTAGTCGATGAATTCGCGCAGGTTCTTCACCGGTACGGCGCTGTGGACGATGAGGCCGAAGGAGCCGAGGTTCATCAGCGCAATCGGATCGAAGTCGCGCAACAGATCCAAGGTCGGGTCTTTCACCGATTGGCGCAGGATGACCGGCAGCAGCGTGGCGGTGCCGACATAGGTCAGCGTGTAGCCGTCCGGTGCCGATTTGGCCACCTGTTCGGAGCCGATCATGCCGGCGGCGCCGGGCTTGTTCTCGATCAGGAACGGTTGCTTGAGTCGATCCTGCAGTTTCTCGGCGAACTTGCGCGCGTAGATGTCGGTGATGCCGCCGGCCGGATAGGACACGATGACCTTGACCGGCTTGGTCGGGTAGTCGGCCGCGCTGGAGAGGAAGGATGTTGCCAGTAAGCCCATGCATGCCACCGCAGTGGCTGCGGAAGTGAACACGTTTGTCAGTCTCATCGGGATTCCTCGAATGGTTTGCGGTACGTATCGGGTTCGCATCGGCGCGCCCGACGAGCTTTACGCGGCGCTACTTGTCTTCCTTGGGCAGCATGGCCTTCATGGTGCCCAAGGCCTTGGCCAGCAATGTGCCGTCCGCGTCGTGCGCCTCGGCTTCGCAGAACATCATCGACTTGCCGGGACGCAGCACCCGCCCCGTCGCGGTGAAATCGCCGCGCGCGGGGTTCATGAAGCTCATGCTGGCGTCGATGGTCAGGACCGACAGCGCCTGACCGAGATGGCCGCGCACGGCCGCCCCCATGCACAGATCGAGCATGGTCATCACCACGCCGCCGTTGGCAACGCCCCAGCTGTTCAGAAACTCTGGCTTCAGGTGAACGTGGAGCGTGGCCCTCTCCCGGGTCTGTTCGACGACGCGGATGCCGAGCAGGTTGGCAAAGGGAATAGGAACGCCGAACCCGCCCGGATCGTTGGTCGGGTTCACGGCAGCCGATGGTTGCATTGTTGCGGCACTCTGCACGAGCGTTCCTTATTCGCCGGTATAGACCGGCTTGCGCTTTTCCATGAACGACTTGACGGCTTCGACGCGGTCCTTCACCCCAAGTCCCATGGTCTGGCGGTTGTATTCGCGTTCGGTCCAGACGATCTCGGCCAGGTCGCGCCACAGGCTGTCCAGCAGCTTCTTGGTGGAGCGCACCACCACGGGCGGATTGCCGGCGATTTCTTCGGCGACTGCGATGGCGTCCTTCATCAGGTCGGCGGCGGGCACTACCCTGTTGAGAATGCCGGTGCGCATCGCGTACTGTGCATCGACCATGCGGCCGGTGAGCATGAGTTCGTGCGCCACGCCCTGGCCGACGATGCGCGGCAGGGTGTAGGCGAGGGCGGTGTCGGGGACGAGGCTGCGCTTGATGAAGGCGCTGGAAAAACGAGCTTCCTCGGCGCCGATACGCACGTCGGCCACGCAGGCCAGAGCGAATCCTGCGCCGGCGGCCACGCCATTCACCGCCGCAATCACCGGCTGTGGTATGCGACGCAGGTGCGGAGCGAGTTCGAT
The DNA here is from genome assembly GCA_947467405.1 of Betaproteobacteria bacterium. GTDB lineage: Bacteria > Pseudomonadota > Gammaproteobacteria > Burkholderiales > SG8-39 > CAIYPG01. The sequence continues at coordinate 3,223 of CANIIN010000426.1, forward strand.
GATGTGGCGGCCGTAGGTTTCCATGGCTCGTTTCTGGCCTGC
>CANIIN010000427.1 GCA_947467405.1 Betaproteobacteria bacterium
GAGTTGCGCAGCCGCCTCAGAGACCGAGCATCGCAGGGTAGTCGCGCAGCGACCGGGACCTCCGGGGCGTGCTTTCTTTGGGTACTTTCTTTGCACGAGCAAAGAAAGTGCCTCGCCGTCAGGCGAAACCTGTCGAATCAACAAAGACAAAAGGTCAAAGACACTGGATTCCCGCTTTCGCGGGAATGACGGCTTTAACGAGCGCCCAGAGAGCAAATGCTTGTAGATGCCCATGGATAGGGCATCTACAAGCATTCAATCCTTCTGCATCCTGGCCAGCAGGCGATAGAACTCCCTGATCCGCCGTGCATTGGTCCCGAGGTCGCTGCGCCCCACCCGCGACACCGAGCGCAAGTCGACTCGACTGGCCGGGCCAGCCGGCGTGATGCGGATGATGATGTCATCCTTGAAAGCGAAGAACGGCGTCGTGTCGGTGGCTTCGATACGCAGGTCCGTTTGCGACGTCGCCACCACCTCCCAGCCCAGGGCTCGCGCCACGGCGAGGCACTGCGCCAGCGCATCCTCGGGCTTCGCAGAGAGTGTCAGCGAGGTGATGTCGGGATAGCCTTCATGCTGGGCGGCGGCAACCGCCGGCCCGCCATGGTCGACGCCATTCGGCACACCCGATCGCATGCTGGCCAGGGCGACAAAGGCCGGCGGATTCTGCGTATCGGTGCTGATGTCATGAATGGGCGGCACGACCTGGCCGCGGCGCACGAGTTGCATGGGCAGGCCGATGGTGAGCAGTCCGATCAAGACGGCGATGATCGATCGCGCCACCAGCGGCGTGCGACGCTGGCGCAGCGACCAGAACAGCGCCACCAGCGCGCATGCTGCAAGGACCCCACCCGTGATGGCAGCCCAGCGCAGCAACGTAAAGGCCATGCCGAAGTTCCACCAGCCCAGCCGGTTGCCCGGTCCGGTGAGGGCCGCCATGACGGCGGCCGCGATCGACAACCAGAACACCGCCTCGACGCCCGCGACACCGAATCGATTGACGGAAGAGGCGGAGGCGGGTTGGAGTTCCATGCGACGAAGCGTAACGGAATCCGGGAAAGTCCGGCAGGTTGTAACATCCGGTTACGAATGCGTGTGGCGCGAACAGAACAATTCCAGAGCGCCACGCCGTCAACCCCGCATACCCCGAAGAATTCCTTGCACGGAGCAGCCATGCCGAAGCCGGCCGATATCGTCCTGTATCACAATCCCCGATGCAGCAAGAGCCGCAGCGCACTCGCGCTGCTGGAGGAAAAGGGCATTGCCCCCGCTGTCGTCGAATATCTCAAGACGCCACCGACCGCCGCGGAACTGCGCGCGCTGGTGAAGAAGCTCGGCATCAAGCCGGAGTCACTGGTGCGCACCGGCGAGGCCCTCTACAAGAGCGACTTCAAGGACAAGGCGCTGAGCGACGCGCAATGGATCGACGCGCTGGCTGCCCACCCCATCCTGATTGAGCGCCCCATCGCCATTCGCGGCGAACGCGCCGTCATCGGTCGGCCGCCGGAAAAAGTGCTGGAACTGCTGTAGGTGCAGTCGCGTCCTGTCGAGAGAGCCGTTTGATGAACGGTTGCACGCTTGTTGCCTGCTTGCCAGGCACCCGCGCGGTACGGTGCCCGCCGATCCTCTCGGCATGGATGTTTTGCGCACGCATACGCGAAGTGCCCCAATGCGCCACCTGAAGCCCGGCACCTCACTGTTCACACTGCTGCTGGGCTTGTTGATCAGCCTGCAACTGCTGGGGGTGGCCATCACGCTGCCGGTGCTGCCCTCGATCACGGCCTCGTTCAATTCGACGCCGGAAGCCGCACAACTCACCATCAGCGCCTTCCTGGCGGGCATTGCATTAAGCCAGCTGATTTATGGCGCACTGTCCGACCGCTTCGGCCGCAAGCCCATCATGCTCGGCGGCCTGGCGCTATATACGCTGACCGGGCTGGGCTGCGCGCTGGCGCCCGACATCGAATGGCTGATCGGCCTGCGTGTTGCACAAGGCATCGGCGCCGCTTCCGCCATGGTCATCGTGCGCGCCATGGTGCGCGACCTGTTCGAGCGCCAGCAGGCGGTGCAGATGATGGGCCGGCTGGGCAGCATGATCGCCGTGATGCCCATGCTTGCCCCGCTGCTGGGCGGGTGGCTGCTGCCGCTGACGGGATGGCGCGGCATTTTCGGCGTGCTGGCGGCAACCAGCCTGATAGCTTTGATCGCCAGCGCCAGCCTGCTGGGTGAGTCCATCCGCCACCGCGACCCGATGGCCACCGATCCCCGCCGCCTGCTGGCCAACTGCCGCACCTTCGTCACCACGCCCGGATGCCTGGCCTTCGTGATGATCATCTTCTTCGCCAACGGGGGCATGTATGGCTACAGCGCCACGTCGTCCTTCGTGCTCATGACGGTGTTCGGCGTGTCCAGCGCGAACTACGGCTGGTTCCTGGGCATGACCGGCCTTGTCATGGTCGGGTCGTCACTGCTATCGGAGCGCATCGCCAGGCACTGGACCATCCGCAAGACCCTGAGCGTCATCATGACCATGATGCTGCTGTCCGGCCTCGCGGTGCTGGCCTGCACGCTGATTGCCACGCGGTTCGAACTGCGCGGACCGGCCGGCATTGCGCTCATGATCGTGCCCATGCTGTTCTACGGATTCACGCTCGGCATCCAGTACCCCAACGCCATCGCCGCGGCTCTGCACCCCGTGCCGGCAATTTCCGGCGTAGCGTCGGCCATCGCCGGGAGCGCACAGATGCTCGGTGCCGGCCTGTTCGTCTGGCTGGGCGGACGGCTGTTCGACGGCACGCCATCGACCATCGGCTACACCATCGCCCTGGGCGGCACCGGCGCCTTCCTCTCCTACTGGCTGTTCGGTCGCCGCCACGCGCCGGACAAGCACTGACTCACCTGCGCATATCAGACCTGGCGCCATGCGCGTTGTTGCCGGCGCACGGGCCTTTGGAAGGGTTTCAGACTCGCCAAAACAGCGGTCAATTTACTTGCCGCGCGGTGAACCGGCCAATCACTAGTGCGTCAGGAAATCGATGACGAGCCGATTGAACTCGTCGGCATGCTCCCACTGCGCCCAATGCCCGCACTTGCTGAAGATATGCAGGCGGGCATCAGGGATGTGCCAGATCAGCTTGAGGCCATAATCAAGGGGAACGAAGCGGTCATCGCGCCCCCAGGTCACCAGCGTCTTGGCCTTGATCTTGCCGAGGTTCGGTGTCAGATCGGCGCTCATGCCGAAGCCCTCCTCCAGCGCCTTGACGTA
>CANIIN010000428.1 GCA_947467405.1 Betaproteobacteria bacterium
AATTTCAGCACCGTTGGATCGAAGACGCAGGTGTCGTAATAGAGCTGCCGGGCATAGTGCCGCGGCGACTGGGGCATGGCTTCCTTCATCGGCGTGAGTTTCTGCCACGCATCGTGCATGCGCGCCAGCAGCAGACCGAACGAACCGCCTCCATGACTGACCGCCAAGCGCAGGTCGGCATGCCGCTCCAGCATTCCGCCGGTCATCATGGAAGCGATCCCTAGTCCGACCTCCCCCGGAAACGCGACGACTTGTTCCAGCAGGGGCGGACCGATCAAGCGATCCTTTCCGGCCGGCCTCAGCGCATGCATGAACACGGCTGCGCCGAGCCTTTCAGCAGCCGAGAAGAACGCGTCGAATCGGGCATCGCCTATCGGCACGCCGTTGACATTCGGCGCAATTTCAACGCCGCTCAGGCCCAACGTCCCCATCAGGTATTCAAGCTCGCGTATGGCGAGATCCGTGTCCTGCAGGGGAACCGCGCCAAGTCCGCTGAAGCGGGAGCGGTCATGGGCAACGGTCCTGGCGATTTCCTCATTGATGTGTCGCAGCAGCGGCTGGGCAGCTGACGTCGGCAACCAGTAGGAAAGCAGTTCCGGCATCGGCGAGAGTACCTGCCGCGTCACTCCCATGGACTCCATGTCAGTTGCACGCTTGTCCGTATTCCAGGCGACATCCCCGATGGTGCGGAAGTTCTTTCCGGAGATCATCACATGCGCGTGCCCGCAGCCGTCGTGCGCCATGGAGGGCCAGCCCGGATCGGGCGCCGGCCCCGAATACTTCGGAAAATGTTCCGGCACCACGTGCGTATGTAGATCAATGACTTTCATCTGGCGTCTCTTGACAATGATTGCAGGGTAGTCAGGGCGCGAGCGTTTGCACACCCCGCAGACCGGTGATCAGCGGGCGCGCACCATGTCCAGCGCGACATCCTCGATCATGTCCTCCTGGCCGCCGATGGTTCTGCGCCGCCCCAATTCCACCAGAATGTCCCGCGCCGACAATCCGTAGCGCTCGGCAGCCCGCTGCGCAAACAGCTGAAAAGTCGAATACACCCCCGCGAAGCCAAGAATGAGCGCATTGCGATCGACGCGGATGGGCCGGTCCATTATCGGCACGATGAGGTCCTCGGCCACATCCATGATCTTGAAGAGATCGACCCCGGTATCCACGCCCATGCGATCCAGCACGGCCACGAGAACTTCCAAGGGGGTATTGCCGGCGCCGGCACCGAGTCCTGCGACCGATCCGTCGATGCGACTGGCGCCCGATTCGATCGCCATGATCGAATTGGCCACACCCATGGCCAGGTTGTGATGGCCATGGAACCCGATCTCGGTGCCCGGCCTGAGCCGTGCGCGCAGCAGGCCAATCCGCTCCTTCACGTCCTCGGGAAGCATATAGCCCGCCGAGTCGGTCACATAGACGCAGTTCGCGCCGCAGTCCTCGAGAATGAGCGCCTGCCGGGCGAGTTCCTCGGCGCCGATCATGTGCGCCATCATCAGGAATCCGACCGTATCCACACCGAGCTTGAGCGCGATGCCGATGTGCTGTTGCGCGACATCCGCCTCAGTGCAGTGGGTGGCAATGCGGACCGTCGTAGCCCCGCAATCGACGGCCATCTTCAGGTCGTCAACCGTGCCAATACCGGGAATGCTCAGCACCGAGACCTTGGTTCGCTTCAGTTTCGGCACCACGGCTTCCAGGTACTCGCGGTCGGTGTGCAGCGAAAATCCGTAGTTGATCGAGGATCCGCCCAGTCCGTCGCCATGCGTCACTTCGATCAGGGGCACTCCCGCTGCGTCCAGCGCAGTCGCGATGTTCACCATCTGGTCGGTCGTCAACTGGTGACGCTTGGGATGCATGCCGTCACGCAGTGCGTTGTCGTGCAACGTGACCTTGCGCCCTTTGATGGTCATTGCCTTTCTCCTCACGCAGCTTCACCGAGCATGCGCTCGGCGAAACTCTCGGCTGTCCGCAGGGCGGATGCAGTCATGATATCCAGATTGCCGGCGTATTTCGGCAGGTAGTCGCCCAGCCCCTCGATCTCCAGGAATGTCGATACGCGCCGACCATCAAAGACCGGGCCGTTCTTCAGCACGTATCCCGGCACGTACTTCTGCACTTCCTTCATCATGGCCTGGATCGATTCGACGATCTCCGCCTGCCTCGGCTCATCGACCGTCAGGCAATGAACCGTGTCGCGCATGATGAGGGGCGGCTCGGCGGGATTGACGATGATGATGGCTTTGCCGCGCTGCGCTCCTCCCACCTTGGAGATGGCGCTCGATGTGCTGCGTGTGAATTCATCGATGTTCTGCCGCGTGCCCGGCCCGATCGACTTCGATGCGACGGTGGCGACGATTTCCGCATACTCCACCGCCTGCACGCGACTGACCGCCGCAACAATGGGCACAGTCGCCTGCGCGCCGCAACTCACCATGTTGACGTTCAACTCGCGCCGCTTGATGTGTTCGGCAAGATTGACCGGCGGAATGCAGAAGGGACCGATTGCGGCGGGCGTGAGGTCGATCACCATCACGCCCCGTTCCGTCAGCTTGCGCGAGTTTTCCGGGTGAACATAGGCTGACGTGGCGTCGAACGCGATCCTGATTCCGTCCTCCTCAAGATGAGACAGGAGCGCGTCCACGCCGCCGTCCGTCGTCTTCAGCCCGGCTTTTCGCGCGCGTGCCAGACCGTCCGATGCAGGGTCGACGCCGACCATCCATACCGGCTCGATCAACGTGCTGCGTCCCGCCTTGACCATCAGGTCGGTGCCGATGTTCCCGGAACCGATGATGGCAACCTTGATTTTCAATTGCGACTCCTGTCAGACGAAATTCACGGACGCACGACCAATGCCCGCAATCTGCACCACCATATTGTCGCCGGGCTTCACCGACTCGAGGGGAACCAGTGCGCCGGAGAGCACGATATCGCCCGCCTCAAGCGACGCACCGAAAGTGCCAAGCGTGTTTGCAAGCCATGCCACGCTGGCCAGTGGCGAGCCGAGCGCGGCTGCACCGGCGCCGGTCGACAGTACTTCGCCGTTCTTCCAGACAACCATGCCACAGGTGATGAGATCGATCTTGCGCGGGTCAGCCGCATCGTCGCTGAGAACAAACATGCCGCTGGAGGCATTGTCCGCAACCGTATCCTGAATCTTGATTTTCCAGTCGCGAATTCTCGAATCGACGATTTCAAAACAGGGATGAACCGATTCAGTCGCATCCAGCACCTGCTCCA
>CANIIN010000429.1 GCA_947467405.1 Betaproteobacteria bacterium
CTGCGCCATATCGCGGGCCTCGCCACCGCCGATGCGGTGAAAAACGGCTCGCGCATCGTGGTCGGCGGGCGCACCGTGCAGACCGACGGCCGCCTGGCCAGGGACGTGCGCGACATCCGCGCCGGCATCGGCTTCGTGTTCCAGCAATTCAACCTGGTCGACCGCCTGCCGGTGATCACCAATGTGCTGGCCGGCATGCTGCATGGCGTGCCCACCTGGCGCAGCGCTTTCAAGCATTTCACGCGCGAAGAGATCCGCCTCGGCGTCGAGGCGCTGGCGCGCGTCGGCATGGCCGAGCGCGCCCTGCAGCGCGCTTCCACACTGTCGGGCGGCCAGCAGCAGCGCGCCGCCATCGCGCGCACGCTGGTGCAGCGCGCCGGCGTGATCCTGGCCGATGAACCGATCGCCTCGCTCGACCCCGAGTCGTCGCGCAAAGTGATGGATGTACTGGCGCGCATCAACCGCGAGGACGGCACCACCGTGGTCGTCTCGCTGCATCAGGTCGAGGTGGCGATCAAGTACTGCCCGCGCACCGTGGCACTGCATCGCGGCACGGTGGTCTATGACGGCGCATCCGCCGCGCTGACGCCAGCCCTGCTGCGCGAACTGTACGGCGCCGAAGCCGACGAAGTGATGGCGCCGGCAGCAACAAACCAGGCCACCACCCCGACCACGCCGAACCCGCTCTACCTGCATCGCGCCTACGTCGAAACGCCGGCTCACCCAGTTCGCCAAGAAGCTGCCCTCCAGGCGCGCGCCCTGTCCTGATTCCCTTCCATCACCACGGAGAAAACCACCCATGATCCGCAAGCTGCTGTCCGCCCTCGCCGTCACCGCCGCCTTCACCGGCACCGCTTCCGCCGACATGCCGAAGGAAATCAACTTCGGCTTTATCGCCACCGAGTCGTCGCAGAACCTCAAGCAGGACTGGCAACCGCTGATCGACGACCTGTCCAAGCGCCTCGGGACCAAGGTCAATCCGTTCTTCGCACCGGACTACGCGGGCGTGATCGAGGCCATGCGTTTCAACAAGGTGCATATCGCCTGGATGGGCAACAAGTCCGGCATGGAAGCCGTGGATCGCGCCAGCGGCGAAGTGTTCGCGCAGGTTGTCGCCGCAGACGGCTCGCCCGGCTACTGGTCGCTGCTGATCACGCACAAGGACAGCCCGTACAAGACGCTGGAAGACGTGCTGAAAGCCAGCAAGAACATCAACTTCGGCATCGGCGATCCGAATTCCACGTCGGGCTTCCTGGTGCCGAGCTACTACGTCTTTGCCCTGAACAAGGTCGAACCGAAGACCGCGTTCAAGACCATCCGCGCCGCCAATCATGAAACCAACATGATGTCGGTGGCCAACAAGCAGGTCGATGTCGCCACCAACAACACCGAGAACTGGGAAAAGTTCGCCGCGCGCTTTCCGGAAAAGATCAAGGACGTCCGCGCCATCTGGAAATCGCCGCTGATCCCGGCCGATCCGATGGTGTGGCGCAAGGATCTCGACAGCGACGCCAAGGCCAGGATCAAGTCGGTCCTCATCGCCTATGGCTCGGGCGCGGAAGCCACTCGCGAGAAGGCGGTGCTGGCCAAGCTGACTTACTCGGGATTCAAGGAATCCGGCAACTACCAGCTGATCCCCATTCGGCAACTGGAACTGTTCAAGGACAAGACCAAGCTGGAAGCCGACCTCAACATGAACGCGACCGAGCGCCAGGCCAAGATCGAGGACATCAACAAGAAACTGGCGGAACTCAACCAGCAACTCGCGGCACTGAAATAGCGGCAGTAGCGTGACCTTTCGGCGGCCCTGATACGTCGGGGCCGCCGATTTTTTTGGAATTGCGGAGGTATCACCGATGAATCAACCTGCACAGGCACGACCGGCCTTCGATCCGGCGGGAGCCTATCCGAAATGGAACATCTGGCAACTGACGGCCTGGGCGCTGCTGCTGGCCGTGCTGGCGGCCTCATGGAAGGGCGCCGACATGCGCCCGGCAGACCTTTTTCGCGACGCCGGCAACATGAGTCGCTATGCGGCGGACTTCTTTCCGCCGGATTTCCGCGACTGGCGCATCTATCTGGACGAGACCCTGATCACGCTGCAGATCGCGATCTGGGGGACGGCGCTGGCCATGCTGCTGGCGGTGCCGTGCGGATTGCTGTGCTCCGCCAATATCGCCCCGTGGTGGATCTACCAGCCCATGCGCCGCCTCATGGACGCGGCGCGCGCCATCAACGAAATGGTGTTCGCCATGCTGTTCGTGGTCGCGGTGGGCCTCGGCCCCTTCGCCGGCGTGCTGGCCCTCTTCATCCACACCACCGGCATCCTGGCCAAGCTGTTTTCCGAAGCGGTCGAAGCCATCGACCCGCACCCGGTCGAGGGCATCCGTTCCACCGGCGCCAGTTCACTGGAGGAAATCGTCTTCGGCGTGATTCCGCAGGTGCTGCCGCTGTGGATTTCGTACTCGCTGTACCGCTTCGAATCGAATGTCCGCTCGGCAACGGTGGTGGGCATGGTCGGGGCCGGCGGCATCGGCGTGGTGCTGTGGGAAATCATCCGCGGCTTCTATTACGCCCAGACCTGCGCGGTCATGATCATGATCGTCGTGACGGTCAGCCTCATCGACCTCGCGTCGGCACGCATCCGCAAGTTCTTCATCTGAGGCACACCCACGGCGCATCCCGCGCATCACCCGATGCGCGCGAAACAACAGTCTTTCAAGGGAGAGAAACCATGAGCCTGTCCATCGACGACATCGTCAAATTGTTCCAGGAACGCGGCGGCAACCAGTATGGCGGCGAGGCCGTCAGCCAGTTGGAGCACGCCCTGCAGGCCGCGACGCTGGCCGAAAAGGCGAGCGCCGAACCCACGCTGGTCACCGCCGCCCTGCTGCACGACCTGGGCCACCTGCTGCACTCGCTCGGCGATGATCCGGCCGCACAGGGTCTGGACGATGTGCACCAGTTCATCGCCCTTCCGTTCCTGCGCAAGGTCTTTCCGGAAGCGGTACTGGCGCCGATCCGACTGCACGTGGACGCCAAGCGCTTTCTTTGCACCGTAGAGCCCGGCTACTGGGAGGCGCTGTCGCCGGCCTCCAAGCGCAGCCTGCATTTGCAGGGCGGCGCCTATTCGCCGGCCGAAGCGCAGACTTTCATGGACCAGCCCTACGCCCCTGAAGCGGTGAACCTGCGCCGCTGGGACGACACGGCCAAGACATCGGGACTCGCGACACCGGACATC
>CANIIN010000430.1 GCA_947467405.1 Betaproteobacteria bacterium
CCACCAAGCTGTTGCTGGGTTTCCCGCGCCATGCCAAACCGATCATCGGCGCCATCAATGGCGCGACCATGACCGGCGGACTGGAACTGGCGCTGGGCTGCGATTTCCTGATTGCCTCGGAGCGCGCACTGTTTGGTGATACGCACGTCAAGATCGGTCTGCTCGCCGGCGGGGGGCTGAACAGCCGATTGCCGCTCCTGACCGGCGGACGCTTCGCCAAGCAGTTCTCGCTCGCGGGCGAGCCGATCGATGCCGCGACGGCGCTGCGCGTCGGGCTGGTCAATGAAGTGCATGCGCACGACAAGTTCCTGGCACGGGCGCAGGCCATCGCCGAGACCATCGCCTCGCGCGATCCGCAACTGGTGGCCATCACGCGGGGCGTCATCGAGTTCTGCGACGACCAGCAGACCATGGGCGCCGTGGCCAACGAACGCCGTGAACTGGAAGCGCACAAGGCCAAGGGACCGATGGGGATGAAGGTCTGAGTGTTGCGAACGCGGCGGCGGTGACGGCGCTGCAAACGGCTACCGGCGCTTCGAACCCTTTTGATATTCCTCCAGCGCCAGCAGCAGGCTGGTGCGGTGATTGCGCGCCACGTCCTGCCAGGGTTCGCCGGAGAGCGCCGATTCAAGTCCCCACAGCAGGTTGAGGCTGGCGCCCGGCATGACGCGCTTGGTCTTGGCATAGGCTGCCACCGAGCCGATCTTCCGCAACTGCGCCACCGTGGTGATGCCGGCCGCGGCCAGCATGGCCTGCGACTTGGGGCCGAGGCTTTTCAGTTCGCTGATGGTGGCGGCAGGTTGGGTCGGCGATTTCTTCATCGACGTTCGCGGCGGGACGATCAGGTCTTCTTGAGCTTTTCGAAATCGAAGCCGTTGGCATGCTCGACGCGCAATGCAGCGTAGCGATCGTCGCCGATGCCGGCGATGGAGAGCGAACCGCGCAGCAGTACGCCCTTGATCCGGTCGTAGGCCGGATAGGTATCGACGATCACGCAGGCGCCGTCGCTGGCGGGCAGGTCGGTGGCGTCGCCGGACAGCGAAAGCTGCATGGCCGTGACGAGATCGTTGCCCTGAATCCGGTAGGGCACGACGTGGGCGATGAGGCGGCCGTTGGAGTCGGGGGCGCACACCACGGCCGGCTTGCCGGTTTTCAGGAAAGCCAGGATCTCGTCGCGCGACATGGCGACCGTCGGTTTGGGGCGCTTCGGTGCGGTCGTATTCATGCTGCCTCCGCCATGGCGTACATCGTTGCACTCTCGACGCCCACTTCGATCAGCACACGCTTGCCTTCCATGAGCCGGGCGCGGAAGTGTTCGCGGGTGCTGTCGTCGCTGTAGTCGCTGTTGGACTGAACCGATGCGCTGCCGTGCATGCGCTGCGTGACCGAGTCGGCCATGGCGGGTGTGATGTCGGTGAGCTTGAGCCCGCCTTCGACCACCACGTAGCGGAACGGCGTGCTGCCTTCGTCGCTGGTGACCACCACCGTGGCGCGCGTGGCGCCGGCGAGATGCGGGACTTTGGGCGCCTTGCGGTACGAGGTCATGACCAGCGCCCCGTCGGCGAAGCGCGCAATCATGGGCCAGCCGCGCACCCGGCCCGAGGCGTCGAGCACGTACAGGTAGGCGCGGCCGTGGGCGGCGAGAAAGGCGGTGCTGTCAGCCGGGATGCTGCTCAAGGCTTGTCTCCTGTTGGTCGCGGTATTCGCTTCGCTCAGCGCGGAAGGGGCGGGCGGTCAGGGCGTCCGGACGCCCATTCGGTTATTCTCTGCCGTCGCTGCGCATTCAGGTTAAGTTTATATGCGATTTGCCGCGAACCCGCGCAGACAGGGAGTCAGAACAACACCGCCACCCAGGAGGACAGTCATGAACTACAACATCATCTCGACCGACGACCACATGCAGGAGCCGCGCGATCTGTGGACGCGCCGCCTGTCGAAGGAGAAGTGGGGCAACCGCATTCCCGAAGTGCGCCGCCTGCCGGACGGCCGCGACTGCTGGTTCATCTGGGACAAGCCGTTCTTCAAGTACAACCGGCCCATGATCGGCGCCGTGAACGGCGTCATGGAAGACCGCCGCGGCGCACTGACCTGGGACGAAATCCCGGCCAAGGCCTATGTGCCGGCCGAGCGCGTCAAGGCCATGGACCAGGACGGCGTGGACGTGCACGCTTTCTTCGGCAACGTGACCGGCATCGCCGGCAATACCTTCAGCAACCCCGAGTATCCCGACGAGAACTTCCGGCTGGAATGCATCCAGGCCTACAACGACTTCCAGATCGACGATTTCGCCACGCCGTATCCGGGCCGCTTCATCACCCTGGCCAACGTGCCGATGTGGGACGTCAACAAGGCCGTGGCGGAAGCCCAGCGCATGGCCAAGCGCGGTGTGAAGGGTCTGAGCTTCGCCTTCCCGCAGCAGTTCGGTTACCCGCATGTGTGCGACCCGTATTGGGATCCGTTCTGGGCCTTCGCGCAGGAAGCCAACCTGCCGATGAACTTCCATATCGGCGGGGGCGGCGGCATGGGCATCACCGCCGACGCCTTCACCGGCAACAGCCTGAAGATCCAGGGCGCCGAGCGCTCCACGCGCGCCGTGTCGGCCAACGTGGACGTGATGACCACGCTGCTGTTCTCGCAGATCATGCAGCGCTTCCCGAAATTGAAGGTGGTGTCCTCCGAAAGCGGCCTGGGCTGGGTGCCTTATCTGCTGGAAACGGCGGACCACCACTGGGCGCAGGCCAAGCTCGCCCAGAACGGCATGCCGCTCAAACCCAGCGAATACTTCCAGCGCCAGTGCTATGTGAACTTCTGGTTCGAATCGGTGGGACTGAAGCTGATGAAGGCCACCTTCGGCGTCGACAACGTGATGTGGTCATCCGACTATCCGCATCCGACCGGCACCTGGCCGGACTCGAAGCAGTACATCGAGAATTCCATGAAAGCTGCCGGCCTGAGCGACGCCGAGCGGCGCATGGTGCTGGTGGATACGGCGCGGAAGGTGTTCAACCTGTAGTTCGTCCGGCGCAGTCACGCTGAGTCAACCTCTGCGCCAATTGCAGTTGCAGAGCAGGCAGGGAGGCACATGAGCTACGACTTCGTCATTCGCAACGGCACCGTGGTGGACGGCTCGGGTGGCGAGCCATTCGCCGCGGACGTCGCCATTCAGGACGGCCGCATCGCCGCCGTCGGCCGCGTGAAGGATCGCGGCACGCAGGAGCTGGATGCGGAGGGCCACGTGGTC
>CANIIN010000431.1 GCA_947467405.1 Betaproteobacteria bacterium
GATTTCAGGCACGGTGACCGATGCCTCGGGGCGCATCCTGTCCGGCCAGACGGTGGAAGCGTTCTGGAACTCGGTGCGCCACGCCAAGCCGCTCACCATCGGCCTGAACTGCGCCCTCGGTGCGGCACTGATGCGTCCGTACATCGAAGAGCTGTCGACCCTCTGCGAAGCGCATATCTGCGTGTATCCGAACGCCGGGCTGCCCAATCCGATGAGCGACACCGGCTTCGATGAAACACCGGACATCACCTCGAGCCTGCTGAAGGAATTCGCCGAAGCAGGGCTGGTGAACATCGCCGGCGGCTGCTGCGGCACGACGCCGGATCACATCCGCGCCATTGCCAACGCCGTCAAGCCGCTGCCGGCCAGGAAGCCGGCGCAGTCCGACCACAAGCTGCGCCTGTCCGGCCTAGAAGCCTTCAACGTCGACGACTCGTCGCTGTTCGTCAACGTCGGCGAGCGCACCAACGTCACCGGCTCCAAGGCCTTTGCGCGCCTGATCCTGAACGAGCAGTACGACGAGGCCCTGGCCGTGGCACGCCAGCAGGTGGAGAACGGCGCGCAGGTCATCGACATCAACATGGACGAGGCCATGCTCGATTCGAAGGCCGCCATGGTGAGGTTCCTCAACCTGATCGCCTCCGAGCCGGACATCTCGCGCGTGCCGATCATGATCGACTCCTCCAAGTGGGAAGTGATCGAGGCCGGCCTGAAGTGCGTGCAGGGCAAGAGCATCGTCAACTCGATTTCCATGAAGGAAGGCGAGGCCGAATTCCTGCGCCAGGCGAAGCTCTGCCAGCGTTACGGCGCCGCAGTGATCGTGATGGCCTTCGACGAGCAGGGCCAGGCGGACACCTTTGCACGCAAGACTGAAATCTGCGCCCGTGCCTACAAGCTGCTCACCGAGAACGTCGGCTTCGCGCCGGAAGACATCATCTTCGATCCGAACATCTTCGCCATCGCCACCGGCATCGAGGAGCACAACAACTACGGCGTGGACTTCATCGAGGCCACGCGCTGGATCAAGCAGAACCTGCCGCACGCCAAGGTGTCGGGCGGCGTGTCGAACGTGAGCTTCTCGTTCCGCGGCAACGACCCGGCGCGCGAAGCCATCCACACCGTGTTCCTGTACCACGCCATCCGCGCCGGCATGACCATGGGCATCGTCAACGCCGGCATGATGGGCGTGTATGACGACCTGGGCGCAGAACTGCGCGAGCGAGTCGAGGACGTGGTCCTCAATCGCCAGCGCGCCGATGGCGGCGACCCGACCGAACGATTGATCGAGTTGGCGGGAACATTGAAAGCCGGCAGCGCCAAGGAGGCGGCCACGCTGGAGTGGCGCAACGCCGAGGTCGGGGCACGTCTGACGCACGCCATGGTGCACGGCATTACGCAATGGATCGTCGAGGATACCGAGGAAGCTCGTCAGCAGATCGACGCGCGCGGTGGCCGGCCGATCGAGGTCATCGAGGGCCCGCTCATGGACGGCATGAACGTGGTCGGCGACCTGTTCGGCGCCGGCAAGATGTTCCTGCCGCAGGTGGTGAAGTCGGCTCGCGTCATGAAGCAGGCGGTGGCGCATCTCATCCCGTTCATCGAGGAAGATAAAGCGCGCCTGGCCAAAGAGTCTGGTGAAGCGTCCAAACCCAAGGGCAAGATCGTCATCGCCACGGTGAAGGGCGACGTGCACGACATCGGCAAGAACATCGTATCGGTGGTACTCCAGTGCAACAACTACACTGTGGTGAACCTCGGCGTGATGGTGCCGGCACAAAAAATCATCGATACCGCCAGGGAAGAAGGCGCGGATATCATCGGCCTGTCCGGCCTGATCACGCCGTCGCTGGAAGAAATGGCGCACTTCGCCAAGGAAATGGAACGCCAGGGCGTGAAGCTGCCGCTCCTGATCGGCGGTGCGACCACCTCGCGCGTGCACACAGCGGTAAAGATCGCGCCGCACTATTCCGGCATCACCGTGTATGTGCCCGACGCCTCGCGTTCGGTGGCGGTGTGTTCCAGCCTGCTGTCGGAGTCCGGCACGCAGCGCGAGGAATACATCACCTCGCTGCGCGCCGATTACGACAAGGTTCGATTGCAGCACGCCAACAAGAAGGGCCCGACGCTGGTCTCCGTCTCTGACGCACGTGCCAACGCCTTCAAGACCGACTGGCAATCCGTCGCGCCAACCACGCCGAAATTCCTCGGTCGCAAGGTGCTGAAGAATTACGACCTGGCGGAGCTGGCGCGTTACATCGACTGGTCGCCGTTCTTCCAGACCTGGGACCTCGCCGGCAGTTATCCGAAGATTCTCGACGATGCCGTGGTCGGTGAATCGGCGCGTAACGTATTCAGCGACGCGCAGGCCATGCTGAAGAAGATCATCGAAGGTCGTTGGCTCACCGCGAGCGGCGTATTCGGCCTGTGGCCGGCGGCCAGCGTGGGCGACGACATCGAGATCTACGCCGACGAATCGCGATCGAAGGTGCTGATGACCTGGCACAACCTGCGTCAGCAGAACGAAAAGGCCTCCGACCGATCCAATTTCTGCCTGGCGGATTTCGTCGCGCCGAAGAGCAGCGGGGTGAAGGACTACGTGGGCGCGTTCGCCGTCACCACCGGCATCGGCATCGACGCACGCGTCAAGGCGTTTGAGGACCAGCAGGACGACTACAGCGCCATCATGCTGAAAGCGCTGGCCGATCGCCTGGCCGAGGCCTTTGCGGAACGGCTCCACGAGCGCGTCCGCAAGGAGTTCTGGGGCTACGCGGCGAACGAAGCGCTGCCGAACGAGGAACTGGTGGCCGAGAAGTACCGCGGCATCCGGCCTGCGCCCGGCTATCCGGCTTGCCCCGATCACACCGAAAAAGGTGCGCTGTTCGACCTGCTCAATGCGCCGGACGCGGGCATCACCCTGACGGAGAGCTTCGCCATGCTGCCCACGGCGGCGGTCAGCGGCCTCTACCTCGCGCATCCGCAGGCGCAATACTTTGCCGTCGGCAAGATCGCCGCCGACCAGGTAACGGATTACGCGGTGCGCAAGAGCCAGACGAAGGTCGAGGCTGAACGCTGGCTGGCGCCGGTGCTCGGCTACGACGCATGACAGGATGACCAAGACATGACCAACTCCTTCGATCCAAAAGTTCTGCAGGACCGCTCCGTCTATCCGGTCATCGTGCAGGAGAACGTACGCTATCGGGACACGGACGGGCAAAAGCACGTCAA
>CANIIN010000432.1 GCA_947467405.1 Betaproteobacteria bacterium
CGTGAACCTCATACTGGACATGGTGGGCGGACCGTATATCGCCAGGAACCTCAAGTCTCTGGCGCTAGAGGGCCGGCTGGTGCAGATCGCCTTCCTGCAGGAGAGCAAGGTCGACATCGACTGCATGCCCATCATGATCAAGCGCCTCACCTTCACCGGCTCGACGCTGCGACCGCGTAGCGTGGCCGAGAAGACCGCCATCGCACAGGCTTTGCAGGCCAAGGTGTGGCCGTTGATCGAAGCCGGCGG
Source organism: Betaproteobacteria bacterium (assembly GCA_947467405.1). Classification (GTDB taxonomy): domain Bacteria; phylum Pseudomonadota; class Gammaproteobacteria; order Burkholderiales; family SG8-39; genus CAIYPG01. The sequence continues at coordinate 250 of CANIIN010000432.1, forward strand.
GATCAAGCCGGTCGTCCATCAGATTTTTGCGCTGGGCGATGCGCATCGGGCGCATGAACTCATGGAATCCAGTCGTCACATCGGCAAGATCATGCTGGAAGTCCGCAAGCCCGCTTGATGCGCGCACGGCGGTCAGGAATTCAATCAAGGAGAGAGTAAACATGGCGGAACGCGATCCAGACGGACAGATCAGGACGGAGCAACGGGGTCATATCCTGTTGATCATTATCGACCGGCCGGAGAAGTACAACGGCTTCACGCCGAAGATGCTCGCTGAATTGGCCAAGGCCTATTCCAGGCTGGAGCGGGAGCGCGAGCTTCGAGTTGGCGTTCTCTGCGCCGAAGGAAAGCATTTCACCGCAGGCCTGGATCTGCCGAAAATGGCGCCGCTGCGCGCGGAGGGGCGTCCGCTGTTTCCGCCCGGCGAAGTCGATCCGGTCAATTTGCGCGCACCGCTGCGTACCAAGCCGCTCATCGCCGCCATGAAGGGCATTTCCTTTACGGTTGCGGTGGAACTGATGCTGGCGGCCGACATCGTCATTGCGGCCGACGACTGCCGGTTCACGCAGATGGAAGTGAAGCGCGGCATCATGCCAGGCGCCGGGGCCACCTTTCGCATGGTGGAGCGTGCAGGCTGGGGTAACGCCATGAAGGTGCTGCTGACCGGTGATGAGTTCACGGCGCAGGAAGCGCTGCAGTACAACTTCGTGCAGGAAGTGGTGCCACTCGGGAAGGAACTGGATCGGGCCCTGGAACTGGCGCAGAAGATCGCCGATCAGGCGCCGCTGGCCGTGCAGGCCGTGATCGAGAATGCCAGGACCGCAGTCGATCATGGCTGGCTTGCCGCCTACTCGAAGATCGCCGACATGCAGCAGCGGCTCTACAACACGGACGATGCCAAGGAAGGTGTGCTGTCCTTCCAGGAAAAACGCCCCGCAAAATTCACGGGGCGCTGATCGAAATCTGCGTCAGGGTGGAAGCGGGCTCCACCCCGGCGGCGCGGATCGTTCGTCCTGAACGACCCGCGGGCGGGGTTACTTGCCCGTGAAGACCGGCTTGCGCTTGGCGAGGAAGGCGGTGACGGCTTCCTGGTGGTCCGCGGTGGAGTTGGTCAGCTTTTCGTAGGCGATGGATGCGTCCATCACGGCATCGGCCACGATCTTCAGGCCGATATTGGCCGCCTGCTTGGTGTAATTGATGGACTGCGTTGCACCCTTGGCCAGGCGCTGTGCCATGGCGTCAACGACGGCATCCAGCTCTCCCGGCGCAACACAGTGGTTGATCAGGCCGATGCGCTCGGCCTCGGCGGCGGGGATCAGGTCGCCGGTCAGCAGGTATTCCTTGGCGCGATTGAAACCAATCAGTTGCGGCCAGATGATGCAGCCGCCGTCGCCGGCCGCGAAGCCGACGTTCACGTGCGGGTCACCGAACTTGGCTTCCGAGGAGGCGTAGATGATGTCGCAGAACAGCGCGATGGTCGCGCCCAGTCCGATGGCGTGGCCGTTGACCTTGGCGATGATAGGCTTCGGGAAGTCGATCAGGCTGAACACCGTGCGCTTGGCGACCGACGTGTCGAACAGTTCCGGATTGTCGATGACCTTCTGCATGAAGCCGATGTCGCCGCCGGCGCTGAACGCGCGTCCTGCGCCAGTAATCACCAGCACGTTGAAGCTGTCATCCATGGCGCCGTCCTGAAGGATGCTGATCAGGGCCTTCTCGGTCGGATTGTCGATGGAGTTGAGCGCCTCCGGGCGATTGATCGTGGCAGTCAGGACCTTGTCCTTGAGTTCGAGCTTGAAGTTCGCGTATTTATTGAGATCCATGTTGTTTCCTTTGGTTTGGAGGAGATTGGGGGTATCGCTATGGCATTTTCCGCAGCCACGGGCATGAAACGACTGTTTAAGCACAAAGCCGGCTGATACCGCCAGCCGGCTTTGTCGATTGCTGTGGGTCGCCTTACTGATTGGCGATGAAGCGCTCGAGGTGGTGGTCGGTGTCACCGTAAAGCTTCTCGATCGTGACCAGCTTCTTGTAGTAATGACCAACCGAGTATTCCTCGGTCACGCCGATACCGCCGTGCAACTGGATGCCTTGCCCGCCGACGAAACGGCCGGCATTGCCGACGAACACCTTGGCAGCGGAAACCGCGGCGCGGCGCGCCTTCGGGTCGGCATCGATGCTGGCCAGGCCGCGGTACAGGATCGAGCGCGTTTCCTGGGTCTCGACGAACATCTCGGCCATCTTGTGCTGCAGCGCCTGGAATTTGCCGATGGGCTGGCCGAACTGCACGCGCGTCTTGAGGTATTCACTGGTGAGTTCGAGAACCTGCTCCATGGCGCCGAGGGCTTCTGCCACAGCGCCCAGCGTGGCGCGGTCAGTGGCTTCTTCCAGCACGTCGAAGGCGTTCTTGGCGTCAACCAACTGTTCCGCAGCGACATCCTTGAATTCGATGTCGGCAGCGCCGGTGCCGTCGATGAGGCGGTATTCGCGCAGCTTCACGCCCGCTGCTTTGCGGTCGACCAGGAACAAGGCGAATCCGCCGTTCACGGCCGCGGAGACGATCAGCTTGTCTGCCGTCGGCGCGTTCACCACCAGTGTCTTGGTGCCGTTGATGGTGAAGCCCGCTCCCGCGGCCTTGGCCGTGGTGGCCTTCACGGCCTTCAGGTCGAAACGCGAGCCGGCTTCGGCGTGCGCCAGGGCGACCAGGAGCTTGCCCTCGGCGATGGCCGGGAGCAGGGCTTCACGGTGCGCTTTCGAACCGGAGCGGTCAATGATACGAGCGCAAAGCACGGCGTTGACGGCATACGGTTCCATCACCAATCCGCGACCGAACTGCTCGAGGATGATGGCAGTTTCGACAAAGGAGAATCCGAGTCCGCCGGCATCTTCCGGGAAGCTCATGCCGATCCAGCCGAGTTCGCCGAACTGCTGCCAGTTTGCGCGGCTGAATCCTTCCGGGGTGTTCAGCA
>CANIIN010000433.1 GCA_947467405.1 Betaproteobacteria bacterium
CCTGACGCCGCCGGACGAGGGCGAGCAGGTCGAGGAAGTCGCGGTGCGTTTTCGCACCGTGGGCGACATCACCTGCACCTGCCCGGTCGAATCGACGGCCGCGACGCCCGCCGACATCATCGCCGAAACCGCCGTGACCACCATCACCGAGCGCGGCGCCACGCGCATGGACGACCAGACCTCGGATGCCTCCATGGAGCGACGCAAAAAGGAAGGGTATTTCTAATGGGCACCCTAGGAGAAGTTGAACGCAACGGCACGCCTAAAGCCGGCATCACCGAAGACCTCGGCGTGCTGCGCTTCATCACCGCCGGCAGCGTGGACGACGGCAAGAGCACATTGATCGGTCGCCTGCTGCACGATACCAAGGCAATCTTCGAAGACCAGCTCGCCGCCGTGTCGCGCGCATCCAGCAAGCGCGGCCAGGGCGAGATGGACCTGTCGCTGCTGACCGACGGCCTGGAAGCCGAGCGCGAGCAGGGCATCACCATCGACGTGGCCTACCGCTACTTCGCCACACCCAAGCGCAAATTCATCATCGCCGACACGCCCGGCCACGAGCAGTACACGCGCAACATGATCACCGGCGGGTCCACCGCCGACGTGGCCATCATCCTGGTCGATGCGAGAAAGGGCGTGCTCACACAAACGCGCCGCCACACCTACATCGCGCACCTGCTGGGCATCCGCCACGTCATCGTCGCCATCAACAAGATGGATCTGGTCGGTTTCGACCAGAAGGTGTTCGAGCAGATCCGCACCGACTTCCTGGCATTCGCCACGGACCTCGCCATCCACGACCTGCGCTTCATCCCGATGTCGGCGCTGCGCGGCGACATGGTGGTGGATCGCGGCGACGGACTTCCCTGGTACGAAGGCGACACACTGCTCTCGGTGCTGGAAGGCCTGAACGTGGTGGACGAAACCGACGCCCTGCCGGCACGCTTTCCCGTGCAACTGGTGGTGCGCCCCGGCACCAACACCGACTTCCGCGGCTATGCCGGTCGCCTCGAGTCCGGCGTCATCCGCGTCGGCGACGACGTGGTCGCGCTGCCTTCCGGGCGCCGCACCACGGTGAAGGAAATCGTGTTCCTCGAGCAGCGCCTGCCGCTGGCCGTGGCCGGCGACTCGGTCACCATCGTGCTGGCCGACGAGATCGACATTTCGCGCGGCGACGTCATCTGCGCGGTGGCGGGCGAGCCGCGCACCGCCAAATCCGTCGAGGCGCGCATCTGCTGGATGGCCACCGACGCACCCAATGCCGCCGGCCGCTTCCTGTTGAAGCACACCTCGCGCACCGTCAAGGCCAAGCTGTCGAAGATCAACGACCGCATGGACATCAATACCTTCGAGCGCCTGCCCTCGCCCTCCACGCTGGCCATGAACGACATCGCGCACGTCAGCATCAGCCTGGCGCAGCCGATCTTTACCGACCCCTATGACGTCAATCGCGCCACGGGCTCGTTCATCCTGATCGACGAAACCACCAACCAGACGGTTGCCGCGGGCATGATCGAGTAAGCCCCTGCCCCCAACTGGGGAATTGACTCCGGCCCCGACTCAAACTTCGACTCAAGCAGGGGGGGCAGCCCTATCCGGCAGGGCTTCCGCCTTGTTTTTGCCTTTGGCATTTTTTTACCTTTTGTAACGCCTGTGCCATTGGCCCGCCTCTAGAATGACCCCGCCAAAACTTACCGGGAGATCACGCATGAAAGCACTGAACACCTTCGCCGCCGTAGCCATTGCCGCCACCACACTGCTGGCCGCCACATCCGCGTCGGCCACCGGCCTCGCCACCTGCGATTCCGGCGCCAAATCGACCTGGCAGCCGCAAGCGACGCTGGAAAAGCAGTTGAAGGACAAGGGCTGGCAGATCCGTCGCATCAAGGAAGACGGCGGCTGCTACGAAGTCTATGCCGTGACGGACAAGGGCGATCGCGTGGAAGCCTACTTCCATCCGGTCACGCTGGCGCCGGTTCCGACCAAAGCACGCTGAAGCGATTTCTGCTCTCGGCAAGATGAAGGTCTGGGACGGATTCGTCCGCGTCGCGCACTGGACGCTGGCCTCCTCGGTCATCCTCGCCTGGGCCACGCATGAAGGCGGCGGACGCTGGCACGAGTGGATCGGCTACGTCGCGCTGGCCACTGCAATACTGCGAATCCTGTGGGGCTTTGCCGGCAGCCGTTATGCGCGCTTCGCGCAGTTCGTCTACGCGCCGAAGACCACCCTCGCCTACGCCGGCAGCGTCCTGAAAGGACTTGAGCCGCGCTACATCGGACACAACCCGCTGGGCGGCTGGATGGTCGTGGTTCTGCTCCTCACCGTGACCGCCTCGGGCTTCACCGGCTGGCTGTTCACCACCGACCGCTTCTGGGGTGAAGAGTGGCTGGAGGAACTGCACGGCGCCCTCTCCAACGCCCTCCTGCCGCTGGTAGCCCTGCACCTGGCCGGCGTAATCTTCACCTCATGGAAACACCGCGAGAATCTCGTGCGCGCCATGTTCACCGGCAAGAAGCGCGACCCGAGTGCAACGGACGTCAGCTGAACGCCGTCGCGTCACCCGCCTCACACCCGGCACGCGCCATACCGATCAGTGCTCTGTGGTAAAAGATCCCTGCTGATCAGACCGGGAGGATGACCATGAGCGACATCGAATCAAGACTGCAGAGCATCGAAGCGCGCCTGCGCGAGGCGGAGAGCCGGGCGCAACGCGCACAGGACCAGTTGGACATCTATCAACTGGTGGCCACGTACGGCCCTAGCGTGGATAGCCTCAACGAAGAATCCGTCCGCAACCTGTGGACCGAAGACGGCGTCTACGATCCGGGCGGCAACCCCTACGTCGGCAATGACGCCGTGGGCAAGCTGATCTACGGTGACATTCACCAGGGCTTCGTCAACAAGGGCTGCGCGCACGTGATGAGCATGCCGCACATCGTCGTCGATGGCGACACGGCGGTCGCCACCGGCTATTCCAATGTCTTTCTCCGTGATGGGGATCACTGGCGCGTGGAGCGTGCCAGCGCCAACCGCTGGGAACTGGTGCGCACCGCCGCCGGCTGGAAAGTGAAGCATCGCCTCAACCGCCAGTTGCTGGGCAGCGACAAGTCACGCCGGGTGCTGGGCAGCGGACTGCCACCTTCATCCGCCGCAGCGACCGGCACCTGACCCGGCGATAGCCCGAAGACGCCCGTCTGGAGCCGATCTTCG
>CANIIN010000434.1 GCA_947467405.1 Betaproteobacteria bacterium
TCGAAAATGGGGTGATAGTCGATCAGCACCTCACCGTCTGGCTGCTGCGGCTTCCAGCCCGCCCAGGTCTTGCAGTTATGGGCAATGAAGCGTCGCGAGCCGGCATCCAGCCAGGCACGCCCGGGAATGTTGCGCAGTCTGGCAGCCAGGCGCTGTAATGTCGTGACGATGCTCATGCGGTGATCGTCACGCTAGGGGGGCGGCGCCAGTTGGCAACGTAGTACGGCCGCGGCTCGGCATTCAGGCCGATCTTGAAATCACCCCGGCCTGGAGAGTTGATGCCGCAAACATCGACCGCCTCCAGGCCCTTGTCGCGGCAACGGCGAATACCTTCGAGCACGACATAGGCGCCTCCCGGCGTATTGCGATAGTCGGGATGGTTGGCGCCGATCAGGTAATAGCCGTGACGGCGATCATGCAGGAACAGAGCCGCCGCGCACGCTTCGCCCCCGGCGTCGCGACAGACCAGCATCTCCCCGAAGCCATGCTCAAGCGCAGCGCCGCAGATCGACAACATGAGCGAAAGGCTGTCGGCATTCACTTCGATGCCCTGCCGGGCAAACGTCAGTCGGTTAAGCGATTCCATGATCGCCAGGTCGGTCGACGGTTCTACTCTGAAGCCCGCCTCCCCCGCCTTGCGATAGTCCCGACGCCGTGCGTATCGGATCTGCGCCAGGTAATCCTCGAAACTGCCGAATCCGGCGACTTTGATCAGGCCGGTATAGAAGATTCGCAGATCGAACTGACCATCCGCCGGTTGGTGATAGTGGAACCAGGAAAACGCCCGCAGATCAGCCACGTCCGGATGGATGCAGGCAGAGATGGCCGGATATTCGCCGGCCAGTTGTTCCAGCAGAAAGGTGCTGAGTTCGAGTTCCGTCTGCGCACGACGGTGGGGAGGGAAACCAGCCATTGCCTGGTCGAACAGCAGGCCCTGATAGAGCGAATAGGGATACGGCGCAGGTCGCGGATCGCCGTTCTGATCCAGCAACAGCACGGTGCCCAGCAAGGGCCGTCCCGACTCCAGCACCCAGGCCAAGCGATAGTCGGTCTGCAATGCGTCCAGAAAGGACGTCGAGGCGAAGACGTTGTGCTGCGGGGAATGGGCCACGAACTCGTTCCAGAGCGCGGCGTCAGGGCAGGTTTGGAATTCGTACGCCATGAACGTGTGTGCGAGCGCCCCGTTGTCGAAAAAGGCGATATTAGGCCCTATAAAACAAAGGATTATAGCAGTTTGCAGACACCCCTCGGCGCCGAGTTGGCAGCGCTGCCAGCCGGCACCTCACCCCGCGGATTTCAGCTGCTCCAATCGCGCCATTTGCGACCAGACCTTGCGAAAGGCCTCGCCAAGGAGGTCGATATCCGCATCGCTGTAGTCATGCATGCACATGGCCAACGCCATGAAGCGCCGGTCCTGCAGGTCTTCGGCCAACGGACATATGCCCTCGGCGTAGGAAACCTCACCCTTGTAGAAGTCGGCACTCCACGGGAAGCCCTTGCTGCCATGCGCGATCTTCTGCCGGTACATGGGCAATCGATGCAGCATCACATAGCGGTCGGAGATGGCCAGGCCTTCGGCACGCAGCGCCTTGACGATCTGTTCCCTGGGTACGCCGGTCTCCCGGTCGTCGTAGATCAGGGGATAGACGTAATAGACATGCGTGCAATCGGCCTCCACCACCGGAACACGCAGCCCCGCCAGGCCCTGCAAATGCCCGTTCAGGCGCTGGGCCAGTCGTGCACGTTCATCGGTCAGACGCGACAGCTTCTTCAACTGCTCGATGCCGATGGCTGCCTCGATTTCCGTCATGCGGAAATTGAAACCGATCATGTTGGAGAGGTCGGTCACGCCCTTGCCTTCGACCACCGATTCGGCGTGATTACGGATCAGTTGCAGGCGTTCGGCCAGACGGTCGTCGTTGGTGACGCAGACGCCGCCTTCGCCGGTGTGAATGTGCTTGTGATAGTTGAGGCTGAAGACGCCAATGTCGGCCACGGTGCCGGCGAAACGACCCCGATATCGCGCGGCCGGCGCCTGTGCACAGTCCTCGATGACTTTCAGTTTGTGCTTGCGCGCGATGGCCATGATGGAGTCGAGTTCGGCGGCATGCCCGAATATGTCGGTCACCATGATCGCCCGGGTACGCGGCGTGATGTTCTTCTCGATCGAAACCGGATCGAGATTGAAGGTGCGCTCCTCGATATCGGCAAACACCGGAACCGCGTTCCAGACCAGGATGGCCGTGGCGGACGCGGACATGGTCCACGGACTGACGATGACTTCATCACCCGGCTCGATGCCGATGGCGCCAATGGCCGCGATCAGCCCGGACGTATTCGAATTGACGGTGACTGCGTGCTTCACCTTGAAATAGGACGACCACGCGCGCTCGAAGGCCTGAACCTTCTCACCGCCGAAGAAATCCGCATCCCAGGTGCCGAGAAACTTCGACAGGACGCCGCCCCGTACCACGGCCGTGACGGCGGCGACCTCTTCTTCACCGATGGGGTTGTAGCGCAAAAATTCCTTGTTGATGGTCTTCGGACCGCCAAAGAGTGCGAGTTCAGCCAATGTCATTACCTGAATGGTTGCTTATCGGGACAGGAGTGCCGTGATCTTGCCGACCACACGCAGGGTTTCCAGTGCATTCGCGCCATCGGTGGCGAGGGGCTCACCGCCTGCCAGATGACGGTGAAGCGCTTCGCAAACGTGATACTGATAGCGTTGCATGTCATTGTCGATCATCGACACCGCCGCGTCGAGCGCACCGTCGGCCGTGACCTGCCGCAGTTCCACGCGCATTCCGCCGTCAATATAGCGAAGCTGGGCGCGGCTGCCGAGCAGTTCGAAGGCATTGATGCCGTAATCCTCGTGGCGGGCCGCCAGGATGTAGACCGGTGTATTGCCGAAGACAATCCGCACGTCCGGCTCGGGATCGTTGCCATTCCCCATCCGGCCTGCATCGAGCACGGCGATTGCGCCAGCCTCGCCCAACAGCATGCGCAGCAGGTCGATGAAATGCGAACCATTGTTCGCCAGGCCCTTGCTGTACCAGACAACGCCCTTTCGGACCTCGCCCAGGTCGCCAGCGGCAATCCGTTGGCGCAACGCCAGCGTACCCGGTTCGCAGCGGCGCATGTAGTTGACCATCACCTTTATACCGGCGCGTTCGGCGGCCGCCAGCATCTCTTCTGCCTCCGTGACCGA
>CANIIN010000435.1 GCA_947467405.1 Betaproteobacteria bacterium
AGCCATTGTTTTCTTGTTCATTGTCGTCTCCTCAGACCAGTGCGCGCTGCGCAACCACAACCCACCAGCCGTGCGTCTTGATGATGCCCGGCTTGCCGACAGAACCGATGCCCTTCTGCTCGCGTTTGCCGAGCGCATTGATGTCCTTGGCGGCCCACATCACGATGCCCTGCCATGGGGCGAACGGCTCCGCGAACACCAGGTCCGGGTCGGCGTAGTGCTCGAGCACGTCGCGCGACTCGCAACGCACGTACTCCAGCAGGTAGGCGTCGTTGGTCGGCAGGAATTCGCCACGCAGGCGCGTGACCAGCGTGTTCTTGGTCCAGCGCACATCGCGCTCGTCGAAGCCGTCGGCGAAACCGGCATCGAGGCGTTCCTGCAGCGCCGCCTCGCTCGGCAGCCGGAAGATGGCCATGCTGTGCGGCCAGGGGCCGTCGGTGCCGACCGTGGCCAGGCTCAGATCGAGGTTCCAGCCGTTCTTGCCCATGCCGTCGATGCGATGGGCCATCTGTCCGCGGGTCGGCCCCGTGGTGGCGCCCATCATTTCCCAGAACGAATACGTCTCCCTGCCGCGCACTGCGCGTTTCTTGGCCGTGGCCATGTTCTCCTCCTCCGTGATGGTCGTTTTTGAATGACGGATGTTGTGCATCGATGGCGGCGCGGCGGCTGCGATGTCCCGCTGCCACCGGCTGCCATCGTGTTCTCCGGCAGCCATCGTAACAGCGTACCTGCCGGTGCGCCCGGCGAGATGCGCAAGTGTCGTGAGTCTGAAATTCGCAGCACAAATGAATTGACAGCGTGATACCGGTGATGGAATCCGTCTGGTTGGTGGTCAGGCTAGGCGCGCGAAGAGACAGGGTCGGGCACCCGGCGATGAGCGTAACGACGCATGGGCGCGAACCAGACGGATTTTTGCAAGTAATGTCTGACTCAGGACACTAGATCACGACGAACATCGCGATGACGGCGGCGGCCATGATGGCGGTGGCCGCCCAGCCCAGCAGGCGCAGGCGCTTGCCGATGACAAAGCGACCCATCACGGCCGGTTTGGCGGCCAGCAACATCATCACCACCATGATCGGTACCGATACCACGCCGTTGATGATGGCGGCCCAGAACAGCATCTTGATGGAGTCCACGCCGGAGAGATCGATGGCCACCCCCAGCAGCGTGGCCACGGTGAGGATGAAATAGAAGCCGCGCGCTTCGGCCAGCGACAGGCCAAGGCCGATGCGCCAGCTGAAGGTCTCGGCCACGGCGTAGGCGGCCGAACCCGCCAGCACCGGCACCGCCAGCAGACCGGTACCGATGATGCCGGCCGCGAACAGCAGGAACGCGAATTCACCGGCCAGCGGACGCAGCGCACTGGCAGCCTCGGATGCGGTCTGGATATTGGTCAGCCCGGCGGCGTGCAGCGTCACGGCCGAGGTCAGCATGATGCAGAACGCAATCAGGTTGGAGAAGATCATGCCGATGGTGGTGTCGAAGCGGATGCGCTTCAGTTGCCCGCGCGCCTGGCCCGGTGCTTCCTTCAGCGGCTTGTGGCCGGGCGTGGCGCGCTGGTCCTCGACTTCCTGGGACGCCTGCCAGAAAAACAGGTAAGGGCTGATGGTGGTGCCGAACACCGCCACCAGCGTGGCGAGATAGGCGCTGTTCAGCGTGATGTCGGGCAGCAGCGCGCCTTCCAGCGCCTCTTCCAGCGGCACGTGCACCACCAGCACCGTGCCCACGTAGGCAAACAGTGCCAGCGTCAGCCATTTCAGGATCGGCGCATAACGCGGGAACGGAATGAATATCTGCAACGTCAGCGACACCAGCGCAAAGAACACGATATAGATCTCGGCATTGCCGCCCACCACCAGTTTCAGCGCCTCGCCCATGGCGCCCAGGTCGGCGGCGATATTCACGGTGTTGGCGAACAGCATCAGGCAGACGATGAAATACAGCAGCGGACGTGGAAAGTGTTCGCGGATGTTGGCGGCCAGGCCGTGGCCAGTCACGCGTCCCAGGCGCGCGCTCACCAGCTGGATGCCGATCATCAGCGGTGTGGTGAACAGCACCGACCACAGCATGCCGTAGCCGAACTGCGCGCCGGCTTGCGAATAGGTGGCGATGCCGCTGGGGTCGTCGTCCGCAGCGCCGGTGATGAGGCCGGGTCCGAGCCGCTTCAGCAGCGGGACATGGCGGTCGCGGTGTTGTTCGTCGTGATGCGGATCGGGACGGTGTTTTTTCATGCTGCCCTGATGAGCGGTTGGCTGATTGTCCGGGATGGGATGGGGTGTGGCCATTGTCGCGCAGCAAGGTGTCATTGGGCTGACTCGATTCGGGAATTCCGGATCGTGACTTCGTGCCTGTCTTGACCATCGGGCGCCGCATCTGGGCAAGTGATCGAGGCGTGGCGCATGTGCCGTGCCATCCGGCTCGCCAAGACCCCATCATTGGCGCTCCAATCTCCGCCGGGCATAGGCCGTGATGCCCATACCCCACGCGCCGCCTGATTCGGGGTTGTTTGGAAGGTAAATCTCTTGAATCGAGGCATTAATTCCGTTTTTTTTCCGAGGATGGGGAATATTCTGAGAGGTGGCGTGTTTCTGTCCAATGTGGGCGTGCATCCATACGAGCCAACCATCGAGCGCTTCATTGAGCGCTCGTTGAGGGCGGCGAGTTCCGATTTTTTCGATGCATCGGCTGTGATGGACGCCCGTGGCGGACCATTGCCAGGCGGTTGCGAGAACATTGATCCACGACATGCGAACACCTATTCCCCGCTGCGTGACCGTCGAGACGACAGCAAGACAGCTGTCTCGCTCGACTCGACAGCATTGGCGCCGTTGGGCACGCTTGCTGGCGGCCGCTGCATGGATGCTGACCGCCAGCACGGCTTTCTCCCAGTCAGGCGTTCCGGACCTGCCGCAAGCTGAACAATTGATTCGCGACGGCCGCGCAGCCCAGGCGTATGACCTGCTGTTGCCGTTCCAGGCCGCGCAGCTGGGGCAACAGGATTACGACTACCTGCTGGGTTTGGCTGCGCTCGAATCGGGTCGTCCTGCTGTGGCCACGCTGGCATTCGAACGGGTGCTGGCGACCAATCCCAATCATGCGGCGGCCCACCTCGACATGGGGCGCGCGTACTTCCTGCTCGCGGACGACGACGGCGCAAGAGCCGAGTTCGAGGCGATACAGCGCTCCTCGCCTCCTCCGGCGGC
>CANIIN010000436.1 GCA_947467405.1 Betaproteobacteria bacterium
CGCCTGAAACGACCCGATCGGCTTGCCGAACTGCTCGCGGATCTTCGCATACTCCGCCGCCAGGTCACGCGCCGCTTCGGCCATGCCGACCATGATGGCGGACACCAGAAGATTGGCGCGCAGCGGCAACGGCTCGGCGGTCGCAGCAACAAATGCGACGGGACTCGCCGCCTTCGCCGTGCCGCGCTCCAGCGTGATGGTCATGTCCATGGGCTCGACCGCCGCGATGTTCTTCAGATCGGCGCGACGGATCAGCGCGGCGCCGGCATCGTTCCACACCAGCACGAGATTGACGTCCGTGGCGTCGACGAGATGCAGTTCGCCATCGGCCGCCGCCGTCATCGTCGATTTGGCGGTCAGCTTGAATTCACCGGCCGCACCGGTCGAGATGCCCAGCGCGGGACGCTCCGCGCCGCTCAAGATGGCGTCGGCCAGTTCGCGCTGCCCGGCGCGCGCCGCGACCTGCGCGCCCAGCGTGGCGGCCAGCACCGCCGGCGACACCAGGTTGCGCCCAAACTCACGGAAGGCCAGCGTCTCCTCAGCCAGCGAAAAGCCGATGCCGCCCAGCTCTTCCGGCAGGCCGAAGCCGAACCAGCCGAGACCCGCCATCTGCTGCCATTCGCGACGCTCGGCGGCGCCGGGCGCGATCTTGCGATCACGCAGGCGCTCCACGGGCAATTTATTCTTCAGGAAATCGGTGACGCTGTCGATGACCTGCTGCTGCTCGGCGGTCGGGACGAGGTTGATCATTTCAATAGCTCCTCGGCAGGCCCAGCAGGCGCTCGGCGATGATGTTGCGACGGACCTCGGCGGTGCCGCCGGCGATCATGTAGATGCGGTCGTGCAGGAAGTGCCGCGTCCAGTCCTCGAACTCGCCCGACACTTCCAGCATGTTGGCGCCGAGCACGTCGTGGGCGGTTTCACGCACGCTCTGCATCAGTTCGCCGCAAAGCAGGAAGGTCAGCGCCGATTCCGCGCCGGCCATCGGGCCTTCGGTATTCCGCGACACCGTTTCGTACAGCATGCTGCGCAGCGCCGCCGCTTCGGCGCGATGCGTGGCCAGGCGCATGGCGATGTCGTCATGCTGGATCGCCTTGCGACGCCCGTCCGGGCCGGTGCGTTCCCTCGCCAGCACGATCAGGTCCTCGACCGCCTGCGACACGTCCATGGCCTGCGCCGCCGCCGTCGAGCCACGCTCGAAGGTCAGGGTGGACATGGCCACGCTCCAGCCATCGTTCACCTTGCCCACCACGTTCGCGAGGGGCACGCGCACATTGTTGTAGAACACCTGGCAGTAGTGGCGCGCGCCGGGGCTCATGGTGTCGATGGGATGGATCTCGATGCCCGGCGTCTTCATGTCGATGATCAGCCAGGTCAGGCCGCGATGGCGCTTGGACTCCGGATCGGTGCGGATCAGCGTCTCCTGGTAATCGGCGAGATGCGCGTGGCTGGTCCAGATCTTGGTGCCGTTGATGACGATGTGATCGCCGTCCACCACGCCGCTGGTGCGCAGGCCGGCCAGATCAGATCCCGCGCCCGGTTCGGAGAAGCCCTGGCACCAGAACACTTCGCCCTTGAGGATCTTCGGCAGGTGGAAGGACTTCTGCTCGTCGTTGCCGCGCACCGCGATGGTGGGGCCGGCGTGGCTGACCGTGACGTTCAGCGAACCCAGCGTGGGCGCATGGGCGCGCGCGCATTCCTCGAACCAGATGATCTGCTCGATCAGCGACAGTCCGCCGCCGCCGTATTCCTTGGGCCAGGCCACGCCGCCCCAGCCGCCGGCGTACTTGGTGCGCTGCCAGGCCATATCGAACTCGCGCATGGGCATGCCGTCCACGGGGCGCTTGTCGCGCGGCGTGTTCTCGGTGAGCCAGGTGCGCACCTTGTCGCGGAACTGCTGTTCCGCGGCCGTGTATTGGAATTCCATTGCCCTCTCCTCCTCGGTTGCCGTCCTCAGTTGCCGTTCTTGTTTGCCACTCAGCCGCCACGCACCTTGTTGTACAGCGTGGCGCCGGCGCGCGGCCAATCCAGTTCCGCCAGTTCGCCGCGACCCGAACAGGTGATGTAAGCCTTCTTCATGCCGGGCCCGCCGAAGCAGATGTTGGTCGGGAATATTTCACCGCTTACGGCGATGAATTCCACCAGCCCGCCCTGCGGCGAAACCACGCTGATGCCGCCCTTGACCAGGGTGCCGACGCAGATGTTGCCATCGGCCTCCACGCCCAGCGAATCGAAACGCACGTAATCCGGCGACGCGTACAGCAGCCGCCCGCCATTGGGCGATGCCGGCCAGGCCTCGGGCACGATCTCGCCCGGCGCACCGATGGACCATGCCCACAGCCGCGCCGAATCGGTCTCGGCCACGTACACGTTCCGGCCGTCGGGCGACAGGCCCACGCCGTTCGGCGTCACCAGCGGATACACCACTTCGCGAATCAGGCTGCCGTCGCACTTGGCGTAATACAGCCCGCCGCGATCGGCATCGCGCTCGCGCACTTTGCCGAAGTCAGTAAACCAGAAACCGCCGTGCGCATCGCACACGATGTCGTTGGGACCCTTCAACGGAACGCCGTTGACCTGGTCGTACAACAGGTCGACCTTGCCGGTAGACGGATCGATGCGCTCGATGCGGCCGCCGCGATAATCGGCCGGCACGCCGTGCGGCAGGATCATCCCGGCGCGTTCCACCCAATTCAGACCACCGTTGTTGCACACGTACAGGTAACCGTCCGCGCCCACCGCAATGCCATTCGGGCCGCCGCCCGGCTGCGCCACCAGTTGCTTGCGGCCATCCGGATGCACGCGCGTCAGCGTGCCACCACGCACTTCGACCACGATGACGCTGCCATCGGCGAGCCATACCGGCCCTTCGGGGTAGCGCAGATCGGTGGTCAGGATGCGATGCGGGTGAAGAGTCATGTCAGGTCTTCCTGTGGCCGAACCGCGTGCGCAGTTCGTCCTTGCGTATCTTGCCCGCGGCCGTCATGGGCATGGCGGCGACGATTTCCAGCCGTTCGGGCGTCTTCTGTCTGGCGAAACCGGCCTGCTCGAGAAACTGCGCAATGCCGGCGAGTGTCAGCGCGGCGGACGCCGCCGGCTTCACCACGCACACCGCAGTGACCATCTCGCCGCGCTCCGCGTCCGGCACGCCGATGATGGCCACTTCGGCGATGGATGGATGCTCGGCCAGCGCGTCCTCGAC
>CANIIN010000437.1 GCA_947467405.1 Betaproteobacteria bacterium
ATTGAAGCATTGACCCAGCGAGTTTTTGGCTTGCTTGGTGGCTTGATCAGTTCCGAACGTAAACTGGTGGCACCATGACCACCCCCGCCTCACGCCTCACGCCTCACGCCTTTCGCATCCTCGGCATCGACCCCGGACTGCGCGTGACGGGTTTTGGCGTCATCGAGAAATCCGGCAGCAAGCTGACCTACATCACCAGCGGCTGCATCCGCGTGCCGGTTGGCGAACTGCCCGATCGGCTCAAGACCATCTTCGAAGGCCTGCATGAAGTGATCGGCCTGCACTCGCCGCAGCAGGTGGTCATCGAGAAAGTGTTCGTCAACGTCAATCCGCAATCCACGCTGCTGCTCGGGCAGGCGCGCGGCGCCGCCATCTGCGCGGCGGTGGACGCCGGCCTGCCGGTGGCGGAATACACCGCGCTGCAGGTCAAGCAGTCCGTGGTCGGCAAGGGCCACGCGGCGAAAGAACAGGTGCAGCAGATGGTCAAGCGCCTGCTCAAGCTGTCCGGCGTGCCCAGCCCGGATGCCGCCGACGCGCTGGCCTGCGCCATCTGCCACGCCCATGGCGGCGATGCCTACGGTGGCCAGGATCTCGGCGTCGCCGGCGCGCTGGCCAAGTCGCTGAAGCGAACCGGAAGCACCGCCAGCACGGTGTTCCGCATGAAGCGCGGGCGGCTGGTGTGATTCGCGAATCGAATGCAACGCGTTGCTTGAAAGGTAAGACATGATCGGTCGTATCGCCGGCGTGCTGCTGGAAAAGAATCCGCCGCAGATTCTGGTCGACGCCAATGGCGTCGGCTACGACATAGAGGTGCCGATGAGCACCTTCTACAACCTGCCGGCCACCGGCGAGCGCGTGGCGTTGTTCACGCACCTGGTGGTGCGAGAAGACGCGCACCTGCTGTTCGGTTTCGGCAGCGAGAACGAACGGCGTGCCTTTCGCCAGCTGGTGAAGATTTCCGGTGTCGGTGCGCGCACTGCGCTGGCCGTGCTGTCGGGCTTGTCGGTCGCCGAACTGGTGGAGGCCATCGCGGCGCAGGAGGCCGGGCGGCTGGTGAAGATTCCCGGCATCGGCAAGAAGACCGCCGAACGGCTGCTCTTGGAACTGAAGGACAAGCTCGGCAGCGAACTCGGTGCCACCGGCATGAGCGGTGTGGCGGTGAGTCGCACCCAGCCGGTCAAGAGCGATATCCTCAACGCGTTGATCGGCCTGGGCTACAGCGAACGCGAAGCGCAGGGCGTGATGAAGCTGCTGCCGGAGGGCCTGTCGGTGTCCGATGGCATCCGCCAGGCGCTGAAGCTGCTGGCGAAGGCCTAGGCGCATGACGCGGGCGCGGCAATGCCAGAGGGCGATGGCCCGAAGAAGCCCGCCAGCTGGGCATCTACAGGCATCGGTCATACGCGCCGAGAGCGCCTTTCAACGCCCCGAAAACCCTCTGGCGATGACCTGCGCCGCACGCTGAACCCACTGTAAACTTCGTCATGGCCATCGAAACCGACCGACTGATCGACCCCGCGCCCGCTTCCGTGCAGGAAGAGGTGATCGAGCGCGCGCTGCGCCCCAAATCGCTGGACGAATATGTCGGGCAGGAGAAGATCCGCGGCCAGTTGACCATCTTTGTGCAGGCGGCGCGGCAGCGCAAGGAAGCGCTCGACCATGTGCTGCTGTTCGGTCCGCCGGGGCTGGGCAAGACCACGCTGGCGCACATCATCGCGCGCGAGATGGGCGTGAACCTGCGTTCCACCTCCGGCCCGGTGCTGGAGCGGCCGGGCGATCTGGCCGCCATCCTCACCAATCTCGAACCCAACGACGTGCTGTTCATCGACGAGATCCACCGCCTGTCGCCGGTCGTGGAGGAAATCCTCTACCCCGCGCTGGAGGATTACCAGATCGACATCATGATCGGCGAAGGCCCCGCGGCGCGTTCGGTGAAACTCGACCTTCCGCCCTTCACGCTGGTGGGCGCCACCACGCGCGCCGGCATGCTCACCAATCCGCTGCGTGATCGTTTCGGCATCGTGTCGCGGCTGGAGTTCTACAGCGACGCCGAGCTGAAGAAGATCGTCGACCGTTCCGCGAACCTGCTCAATGTCGCCATTTCGGATGACGGTTCGCTGGAAGTTGCGAAGCGTTCGCGCGGCACGCCGCGCATCGCCAACCGCCTGCTGCGCCGCGTGCGCGACTTCGCGCAGGTGAAGGCGCAGGGCGACATTTCACGCGCGGTGGCTGACGCCGCGCTGCAGATGCTGGATGTCGATGTGCTCGGCCTGGACGTGATGGACCGCAAGCTGCTGCAGGCGGTGATCGAGAAATTCGGCGGCGGTCCGGTAGGCCTGGACAACCTCGCGGCGGCCATCGGCGAAGAGTCCGACACCATCGAGGACGTGCTGGAACCCTACCTCATCCAGCAGGGCTATCTCCAGCGCACCCCGCGCGGCCGCGTGGCCACGCTGTCGTCGTACCGCCATTTCGGCATCGCCGCGCCGGCCAGCATGCGTCCCGGCAATGCCAACAACGGCGCGCTGTTCGAGGAGTGAGATGGAGAAATGCGTGAGGCGTGAGGGGTGAGGCGCGGACTTCGACCTATGGTCGTTGGGTGTGCATAGTTGAATATGGACGGCGTATTCAAATGGCCGCAGCGCGTGTACTACCAGCACACCGACGCCGGCGGCATGGTGTTCCACGCCAACTATCTGGCGTTCATGGAGAATGCCCGTACCGAGATGCTGCAGGCGGCGGATGTCGATCTCGGGAAATTGCTGCGCGATGACGGTGTGTGCTTCGTGGTGCATTCGGCGAACATCCGTTTCATCAAGCCCGGACTATTGAACGACATGCTCACCACCACGGCCCGTGTGGAGAAGGTCGGCAGGGCGCGCATGGTTTTCGACCAGCAGGTGCGGCGTGGCGAGGAATTGCTGGTGGAGGCCACCATCACCATCGCCTGCGTCGATGCAAAGACTTACAAACTGATACTGGTGCCGGCCGCCATTCGTGAGAAATTTACTGATGCCCGCACGCAAGCAGGGAAATAATACGCAATGAACGTTACACAAGACCTGTCGAAAATGTTGACGAACAAGGGGGCGTTTTCGAAACTGCGCCCCCTTGTATGTCCCCCACTTCAGTGTGAGGCGTGTGGTCGCGTTGACCATGCCGAGGTGATCAATTGAACGCCACTCAAGACCTCTCGA
>CANIIN010000438.1 GCA_947467405.1 Betaproteobacteria bacterium
ACCGCCATCATCGTGCCGGGCAGCGGCACCTTCGGCATGGAGGCCGTGGCGCGGCAGTTCGTCAGCGGCAGGAAGGCGCTG
Source organism: Betaproteobacteria bacterium (assembly GCA_947467405.1). Lineage (GTDB taxonomy): Bacteria > Pseudomonadota > Gammaproteobacteria > Burkholderiales > SG8-39 > CAIYPG01. The sequence goes on from CANIIN010000438.1 coordinate 82, forward strand.
GTGATCCGCAACGGTTGGTTCAGCTATCGCTGGACGCAGATCTTCGACATGGGCGCCATTCCCTCTTCTTCCGTGGTGCTGAAGGCGCAGCGCACATCCAGTGATCACCAGGCGCCGTTTGCGCCGCCGGCCATCGACCTGGTGGTTTCTGCCATCAAGGCCGAAAAGCCCGACGTGGTGTTCGCACCGCATGTGGAAACCGCCTCCGGCATCATGCTGCCCGATGCCTACCTGCGCGCCGTGGCCGATGCCGTGCATGCGGTGGGCGGCCTGTTCGTGCTGGATTGCGTGGCCTCGGGTGCGATGTGGGTAGACATGGCGGCCACCGGCGTCGATGTGCTGGTGAGCGCGCCGCAGAAGGGCTGGAGTGGCCCGGCCGGCTGTGCGCTGGTCATGCTGAGCGACGCGGCGCGCAAACGCATCGACTCCACCACCAGCACCAGCTTCGCCGCCAACCTGCGGCGCTGGCTGGAGATCATGGAAGCCTACGAGGGCGGCGGGCATCAGTACCACACCACCATGCCCACCGATGCGCTGGCGAAACTGCGCGACGTGATGAAGGAAGCCGAAGCGCAGGGCTTGGCCAAACTCAAGACGGCACAGCAGGAACTGGGCAACAAGGTGCGCGCCATGCTCGCCGCGCGCGGCATCAGGAGTGTGGCGGCGCCGGGATTCGAGGCGCCCGGCGTGGTGGTGAGCTACACCGACGATCCCGACCTGAACAACGGCAGGAAGTTTCTCGCCCAGGGCCTGCAGATCGCCGCCGGTGTGCCGCTGCAATGTGACGAGCCGGCCGACTTCCGCACCTTCCGTATCGGGCTGTTCGGGCTGGACAAGTTCTACAACATCGAGCGCAGCGTGAAGAGCATCGAGGACGCGCTGGATCGAATGAAGTAAGGTATTTACTGAACAAGGGGGCAAGCCCCCTTGTATATCCCCGACGTCAGAGGGAAGCTTGTTCGGGTGTTTTCATTTTCAGGACTTGATCAGCGCTTCCGTAAGTCATTGGGCGGCACGAAATGAAAAAGGGGCCTCGCGGCCCCTTTTTCATGCGCGGTGACGATCGCGCAGCAATGCTCGCCCTGGATCAGGCGCGCAGATGCTTGTTGAAGAAATCGACGGTGCGCTGCCAGGCCAGCTTGGCTTCCGCTTCGACATAGCGCGGCGTCGAGTCATTGTGAAAGCCGTGCAGCGTGCCGGGATAGACGTGCGCTTCGATCTGCACGCCGGCCGCCTTGAGCGCGGTCTCGAACGCGGCGCGCCCGCCGTTCACGAAATCGTCCTTCTCGGCAAACTGCAGCAGCATGGGTGCGCGCACCTTTGCCGCTTCGGAGGCGCCGGGTTGCGGGCCATAGAATGGCACCGCAGCGCCAAGGTCCGGCATGCGTGTGGCCAGCACGTTGACCACGCCGCCGCCGGCGCAGAAGCCCACCGCGCCGATCTTGCCGGTGCAATCCGGGCGCGCTTTCAGGAACGTGGCGGCAGCCATCATGTCTTCGATGCGTTTTTTGGCGTCGAGTGAACGGTACATCGCGGCGGCCTTTTCCTCGTCGCCGGGATAACCGCCGAGCGGGAACAGCGCGTCGGGCGCGAACGCCACGAAGTTCGCCGTCGCCAGGCGGCGCGCGACGTCCTCGACATAGGGATTCAGGCCGCGGTTCTCGTGGTACACCACCACGCCGGGCAGCTTGCCACTCACGTTGGCGGGCTGCGCCAAGTAGCCGCGCATGGTGCCCGAGCCCTCCGGCGACGGATAGTTGACGTAGTCGGCCTTGATGCGGCTGTCGTTTTTTGCCACCTGCTGGGCGAAGGCATAGTTCGGACGCAGGCTTTCCAGCATCGCGGCCGCGGTGACGCCGCCCACGGCGAACTTCGCGGCGCGATCCAGGAAGTCACGACGGTTCATCCCGCCATGCACGTAACTGTTGAACAGCTCCATGACCTCGGGCGGGAAGTCGCTGGCTGTCTTTCTTTCCGCCACGGATGTGGGGGATCCATCAGGAGGCTGCGCCCCCTTGTTCGTCGTACCTTTTCCCATCACCAACCCTCCTTTGAGTGGAAACTCGATTTCCAGATGATCGAATGAACAAATGACCAAAAATTCTAGCCGAGTTTGTTGCGCCGAACTGGAGTCGTTGCACTTCGCTGCAATCCGCCACGCAACAGGGTCGATGCCCGTAGATCCAGAACTGGTGCGGATTTCCGGGAATTCTCCGGGGTACTGTGCGAATCAGCGGTAATGCTGTCCGCCATTTACCGGGACAATGACGCCGGTGACGTAGCTCGCGCCGGGCGATGCCAGCCAGCGCACCGCCGAGGCCACTTCGTCGGGCAGGCCGAAGCGCTGCATGGGGATCTTCTTCGCCATCGGGTTGTCTGCGCTGCTAGTCATGCCCGTCGTCATCTGTGTATCGGCAATGATGCCCGGCGTCACGCAATTGACGGTGATGCCACGCGCGCCGAGGTCATTGGCGAAGGCGCGCGTCATGCCCTCCACGCCGGCCTTGGCCGCCGAGTAGGCGTAGAAACCCGGATTGCTGCCGCCGTTGGTTCCGGTGACCGAGCCGATGTTGACGATGCGGCCGCCCGGCGCAGGGAGGTGCGGCACGGCGGCAAGGCTCAGCATGAACGAGCCCTTCAGGTCGATGCCGTGAACCTGGTCCCAGACGCGCTCGGCATCGACCATCGATGCATTGAGGCGAATGCGCGCCATGATGCCGGCGTTGTTGACCAGCACGTCGATCTTGCCGTGTTTCGCGACAATGGCGGCCACGGCAGACTCGCAATCGGCACCCAGGCTCACATCACCCTGATGCGAATCGGCCTTCGGGCCGAGCGTCTTGCAGGCTTCGGCGAGGCGTTCGGCGTTGCGCGACAGGATGGTGACGGTCATGCCGTCTTCGATCAGGGCGGCGGCGATGGCGAGGCCGATGCCGGTGGCGCCGCCGGACACGACGGCGTGGCGATGGGGTGTGCTGTGGCTCATGTGATCTGTCTTCCTCTCCAGAGTGGTGCTGCTTTGGTATCGCATAGAGTCGGTCGCGTCGCCGTCAGGCCTGCGCCGCACCGTGTTCGGCGACGCTGTGCTCGGCGATCTTCGCCGCGAAC
>CANIIN010000439.1 GCA_947467405.1 Betaproteobacteria bacterium
CCGATGTGGCCTACCAGGATCGGCTCGCCCAGGCCATCATGAAGGGCATCAAGCGTTACTTCAGCCGCAATCCGCCCCTGTCCCGATCCACACTCGCAGCGGTTGACCTGCGCTGACAGATTGCCGTGCAGGCGGGGCGCGATGACCGGCCGGCGCGACTTCAGAATCTATTTTTTGCGTCGCAGGTGCGCGCGAAGAACCGCGATGGCGGGCGGCAGCATCGATAGTCCAATGATGGCGAAGATCACCACCGTCAGATTGTTGCGGATGAACGGAATGTTGCCGAAGTAGTATCCCGCGTACACCAGCGACAGCACCCATAACAGCGCCCCCCCGACGCAGAACATCAGATACCGGCCGTAAGGCATCTTGCCCACGCCCGCCACGAACGGGACGAAGGTGCGGATGATCGGCATGAACCGGGCGATCACGATGGTCTTGCCACCATGCCGGCCATAGAAGGCATGCGTGGCCTCCAGCGCCTTGCGATTGAAGAGTCGCGAATCCTCCCATTGGAACACCTTGGGCCCCAGATAGCGGCCGATCCAGTAATTGACGTTGTCCCCGCACAGCGCAGCAGCGATGAGCGTCACCGACAGCCAGTGCGCGTCCATTCCGCTCACGGCCCACAGCGCACCGGCCACGAACAGCAGCGAGTCGCCAGGCAGAAACGGGGTCACGATCAGCCCGGTTTCGCAGAACACAATGATGAAAAGCAGCACGTAGACCTCTGATCCGTACTGCTGCAGCAGCGTGGCCAGATGCTTGTCGAGGTGGACGATGAGGTCCCAGAATTGCATGAGTAGTTCCATGCCGGCATTTTAACCTGCTCCACTTTATAATCCCCGCTCCAGAACGCTCACTGTCACCGGCAATCCGCGCATGCGCATCATCCATCCCCTGCCCGATACGCTCATCAGCCAGATTGCCGCGGGCGAGGTCGTGGAACGACCCGCCTCGGTGGTCAAGGAAATCGTCGAAAACGCACTCGATGCGGGTTCACAGGCCATTGACGTGCAGCTCGAGCAGGGAGGTATCAAGCGCATCCGTGTCAGCGACGATGGCGCGGGCATCGAGTCATCGGACCTGCCCTGGGCGCTGGCGCGTCACGCCACCAGCAAGATCGCCTCGCTGGATGATCTGGAAGGCGTGAACTCGCTGGGCTTCCGCGGCGAAGCGCTGGCATCGATCGCTTCGGTCAGTCGCGTCGCCATCACCTCACGACGGCACAATGCGTCGCATGCCTTTCGCATTGCCAGTGAAGGCGGCAACGAATCCGCCCCGGAACCCGCTGCACACGCACCCGGCACCACGGTGGATGTCGCGGACCTCTATTTCAATACCCCGGCGCGGCGCAAGTTCCTCAAGACCGAAGCAACCGAATTCGCACACTGCGAGGCCGTCGTTGAACGCGCTGCGCTGTCGCGGCCGGATGTAGCATTCAACCTGCGCCACAACAATCGTGTGATTCAGCACCTGCCGCGTGCGGAACTGGCGCGCCGGGTCGAATCCATTCTTGGCGTCGAATTCACCGGATCGATGCGTACGGTGGATGCCGGCGGGCCGGGCCTGCACCTGTATGGGTTTGCCGGCTCACCGGCGTTCTCCCGCGCTGGCCGGGACCTGCAATTCGTTTTCGTAAACGGACGTTTCGTTCGCGACAAGTTGCTGGCCCACGCCGCACGGGACGCCTATCGCGATGTCATGCACGGCGACCGGCAGCCTGCCTACGTGCTGTATCTCGACATCGATCCGCGCAGTGTCGATGTCAACGTGCACCCGGCCAAGACCGAAGTTCGGTTCCGCGATTCGCGCGCCGTGCACCAGTTCGTGTACCACGCCGTCGCGAAGTCTCTTGCCGCCACGGCGAGCACCGCGCCGGTACCCGCCTACAGTTCCGGCAGCCTCGGTGAGCGGGCGTCCGCAGAGCAACAGGCATCGCAGCGTTATCCAGCCGCGGGCTCCACAAGCCTTGCCGGCACAAGTCCCATCGGCAATGGCGCGCAGGGACAGCTTGGCATCGCCCAATCCGCGGCAGCCTACTCGGCGTTTTTCAGTCCGACCTTCGCCGGCCTTGCCGGTCGCCATGGCGCCGGTTCCGGGCCCGGTTGGAATAATTCAGCCGCCGCCGTGGCAGCCGCCATGCAGACCGGCAGCACGAGTGAAAAATCCGCAGCGGAAGGCCTTCCGCTGGGCTATGCCCTGGCGCAACTGCATGGCATCTACGTGCTGGCGCAGAACGCGGCGGGACTGGTGCTGATCGACATGCATGCCGCCCACGAACGCATCCTGTACGAGAAGCTCAAGAACGCCCTGGACGCGCGCAGCATGCAGACCCAGAAACTGCTGGTCCCGGTCGTCTTCAATGCCGACAAACTCGACGTCGCCACGGCTGAAGAAGGCCTTGATACGCTGCATGCCATCGGCTTTGACGTCGCTCCGCTATCCCCCACCACGCTGGCCGTGCGGGCGGTTCCAGCAATGCTCGCCGGCGGAGATCTGACTGAACTGGCGCGCGGCGTACTGCGCGACATCCGCGAGTTCGGCGGCAGCCGCGTCATCGCCGAGCGCCAGAATGAATTGCTCTCGACCATGGCCTGCCACGGCGCCGTGCGCGCGCATCGTGCCCTCACCATCACCGAGATGAATGCCTTGCTGCGCGAGATGGAAGAAACCGAACGCTCCGGCCAGTGCAACCACGGCCGCCCGACCTGGTACCAGATGTCGATGCAGGATCTGGATCGCCTGTTCATGCGTGGACGTTGAGCCACTCCCGGGCAGAAAAATACGGGAAAATGCCTGAAGAACCGCGCCAGATGGACATCTACAAGCACTTCCCCATGACATTTTGCCGGCTCGGCAAGGTTGTCAAGTGACCCGCGGCCACGACGCGGGGGCGCGCTCGGACGCGTCGCTGCCGCCTGCCCTGCTCATCATGGGCCCCACTGCCAGCGGCAAAAGCGCGCTGGCGATGGCACTGGCCGAGCGAATGGCGGCTACCGGTGATTTCGGCGTCGGCGGCGTTGAAATCATCAGCGTGGACTCGGCGCAGGTCTACTGCGACATGAACGTGGGCACGGCAAAACCCGGCCTCGAAGAACAGCGCGCAGTTCGCCACCACCTGATTGACATCCTGCCACCGACGCAAGCGTACTCGGCTGCACGATTCCGCGACGATGCGCTGCAAC
>CANIIN010000440.1 GCA_947467405.1 Betaproteobacteria bacterium
GATACGCATGCCGACATGCCTCTTGACGGCGCGCACGGTGTAAATGCCGCCGGCAATCGGCCACCAGCGCTCTCCGGCCTTCTCCATGAAGTCCGAACGCTGCAGCCAGCTGCTCTGCGCAAATGGAGGCGCATAACACCCGAAACGCCCGCCGTTGAGTTCAAAGCCAAGCAGCGACAGCCAGTCCTTGAGACGCAACAGTCCAATGAACTTTCCCTCCCACGGATAGGCGCCCTGGTTCCAGCCGAGCGTCGCCCCCACACGCCGACGCAGCCCCCACAGGGAGAGCGGATTGAATCCGCAGATCACTACCTGCCCTTCAGGCATCAATACACGCTCGGCCTCGCGCAGGATCTGGTGCGGATTGTCGGAAAACTCCAGAACATGCGGCAAGACCAATAAATCGATGCTGTGGGACGCCAGTGGCAGATGCTCCGGAGAACATTGCAGGGTGCTGAGCGCCCCATTCCCGGCTCGAATTTTGAGCGACATTCGATTCTCGCGAAGAAAATCGATGCCGGGCAGCCCCACCTGGACGGCGTGAAAACCGAATACGTCGTCCACGGCGTTGTCGACCTGAGCCTGCTCCCACGACAGAACATACTTTCCGCGAGGAGATTCGAACCACTCGGCCAGTGCATCGTTCTCCTGGACCTGCATGCCAGCTCCCGTTCAGCTAATGGCGGCGCATATCGCGATCCGGAATCAATATCGAATCGAGCTCCGCGAGGAGCCATTTTCGCACATCAGCATGCACCGACTGGTCGCAGAACGGCAGCAGCATGGAAGACCGGCTGGCGTCACATGATGCAGACGCCTGTCGATGTCAATGAATGACTCGAATCGATCAGGAGATGTTGAGATTCGATTGGAAAAAACCTTTCAAAATCTGTCACTTGATTGACCTACCCCGGCCCGTAAGCTATCATTTCACGATTGTCCGGAAGGGAGTAAGAGACGCGGTGTTCATGAGTCCCGACAACCCCGTTCGAACGACAGCAGGCGGCTTGCAGCGGGCTTTGCTCGCGCTGAGCATGGCCGTGGCTAGCAGCCTTGCTTGGGGTCAATCCGCGTCATCCACGGACGCATTGCGCTCGGTCGCCACACAACGTGCGCCCTCTCTGGTCATGCCATCTGCAGCGTCAACTGCCCAGCTTCCGAGTGGCACCATGGAAGAAGTTCGTGAAGTGAAGGACGATCTTCCCATCCTGAACGGGATAGATCTGACCACGCCGCCAGATGACCTGTGGGAGCGGTTGCGCAACGGTTTTGCCATGCCGAACCTGAACAGCCCGCTGGTGCTGGACCGGCAGATCTGGTACGCCAGCAAGCCTGCCGCCATCAAGAACATGGTGGGTCGCAGCCGCCGTTACCTCTATCACATCATTGATGAGTTGGAAAAACGCGGCATGCCGACGGAACTGGCGCTGCTGCCCATGGTGGAAAGCGCATTCAATCCCATGGCCTACTCGCGCGCGCATGCGTCAGGCCTGTGGCAATTCATACCATCCACCGGCAAGAGCTATAAACTGCAGCAGAACTGGTGGTATGACGCGCGCCGCGACATCATCGCCTCCACCAGTGCCGCGCTGGATTACCTGCAGTTTCTTTACGAAATGCACGGTGACTGGCATCTCGCGCTGGCTTCGTACAACTGGGGGGAAAATGCCGTTGCCCGCGCCATCGAGAAGAACAAGGCCAGGGGACTTCCTACCGATTACCTCAGCCTGACCATGCCGCAGGAAACGCGCTACTACGTCCCCAAGCTGCAGGCGCTCAAGAACATCATTGCAAACCCGGAAGCATTCCGCCTCAACCTCGATCCGATTCCCAACCAGCCCTATTTCGTCACGGTGGCGAAGACCAAGGACATGGATATTCGCATGGCAGCCAAACTCGCTGACATGCCGGTCGAGGAACTCATCGCGCTGAATCCGGCCAATAACAGGCCGGTGATGTCGGCCTCGCAGGGAGAAGCGCTGGTGCTTCCTGCAGATCGCGCGGAGTTGTTCCTCTCCAACCTGGAGAACCACAGCCTGCCGCTGGTGTCGTGGCAGGCCTACACGCTCAAGTCCGGCGACAAGCTGGACCGTCTGGCCTCGCAGTACGGAATCACGCTGGCAAGACTGAAACAGGTGAACGGGATCACCGCCAGAACGAAAGTCGGACCCGGTGTTCAGGTGCTGGTTCCGATCAAGGGATCGGCAGCTGCGGCAGAGCCCATTCCCTCCATTTTCCAACCGCCGGCCACGCCCGCCGTTGAGGCGCGCGCGCGCGCGCCGGCGACCGTCCGTCATGTCGTCAAGCGCGGCGAAACGCTGCCGTCGATCGCACAGCAATACAAGGTCAGCGTGGACGATCTGCGCCGCTGGAATTCAATCGGCCGACTCGCCGCAGGACAGCAGTTGGTGATCCACGTCAAAACGGAAGCGCGGGAACGCTCCTCAACATCGACTGGAAAAAGCCGCTCCGCGAAATCCAAACATGTCCGCAAGCACGCTCAGCCGGCGCCACGGACCAAGAAGCCGGCGCAACCAGCCCGTCACTAGCAGGCCACCAAGCAGAAGCGGGGGATCATTCCTGCACCCGGATACAGCGAACTTCCCGGCCATCCATCAAGCGACGAACCGCCGGATAAGCCTGCCCGCACTCGGCCTTGGCATCGGGACAGCGCTGCATGAAATGACACCCTGCAGGCGGATGCACGGCGGAGGGCATTTCGCCGGAGATCCTGGGCAGCACGCCCGGCGGTTGTGCAGAAGTCGCTTCATGATCAATCCGTGGAACTGACGCCAGCAACCCCCTGGTGTACGGGTGGCGGGGATTCTTCAGAATGTCCCCGGCAGCGCCCTTCTCGACGATACGTCCCAGATACATCACCGCCACCTCGTGGGCCAGATACTCGACCACAGCGATGTTATGCGTGATGAACAGGTAGGACAGGCCCAACTCCCGCTGCAGCGTTCGCAACAGGTTGAGTATCTGCGCCTGGACCGACACATCAAGCGCGCTGGTCGGCTCGTCGCAGACGATCAGTCTCGGACGAACCGCCAGGGCGCGTGCGATCGCAATTCGTTGCCGCTGCCCGCCGGAGAATTCATGCGGATAACGTCTGCCCGCTTCCTGCGGCAGACCGACCTGATCCAGCAACTCCCCGACCCGGCCTTCCAGACCGGTTCTGGTGGCC
>CANIIN010000441.1 GCA_947467405.1 Betaproteobacteria bacterium
ACCGCCACACAGCGCGAACTACGCCACGCTGGTTGAAATGGACGCCAACGCGTCGAAATAGCCTGGAAAAGTCTTGCTGACGCAACCAGGTTCATTGATACGAACAGAAACTCCACCGAGAGATGCGAGCGAAAAACACATGGCCATCCGATGATCGTCATAGGTGTCAATGACTGCCGCATCAGTCAGTCGTCCGCTGGGCGGCGGGGTGACCTTCAGGTAATCACGCCCTTCCTCCACCGTTGCACCCAATTTGCGCAGCTCGGTCGCCATGGCTGCAATCCGGTCAGTTTCCTTTACCCGCCAGCTGGCGATGTTGCGCAACGTGCTCGTTCCGCCGGCAAATAACGCCAGGACAGCAGCAGTCATCGCCGCATCCGGAATGTGGTTCAGATCGGCGTCCAGTGGATGCAGATATCCGAGCAACCGAGTTTCAGCGGATGCAGTGGCTTCGATCCAGTTATCCCCGAGGGTGACCTCGGCCCCCATCTTCTCGAGGACCTCCACAAATCGCGTATCGCCCTGGACGCTGCCAAGGCCGACGCCCTCTACACGTACCGGGCCGCCACCGCGCAATCCGCTGACCAGGCCGGCAGCCAGAAAATAAGAGGCCGACGAAGCGTCTCCTTCGACATAGATTTCGCCTGGAGAACGGTATCGGGCGGACGGAACGTGGAATGAGCGCCAACCGTCACGCGAAACGTTCACGCCAAAGCGCGTCATCATGGCCAGCGTGATTTCAATATACGGCTTTGAAATCAGCTCCCCCTCGACAACGATGTCGCCGCCGCTGGAAGACCCCGGCAGGGCCAGCAGCATGGCGGTCAGGAATTGCGACGACACGTCGCCACGAATACGGATCGGCGCCTTGACCCGGATATCCGCAGGATGCAGCAGCAACGGCGGATAGCCCTCTGCACCGGCATAGTCGATCAGCGCGCCAATCTGCCGCAGGGCATCGACAAGGTCCCGAATGGGGCGCTCGTGCATGCGCTGCACGCCATCCAGCCGATAGTCGCCGCCAGCCATGGCCAGCACGGCGGTGAGAGGGCGAAATGCTGTTCCCGCATTGCCGAGAAACAGCCCGGCCTTGCGTGAAGGCAGATTCCCGCCGCAGCCATGAATACGCACCGTCGTGGCATCCAGTGACTCGACGCGGACACCGAGGGCCTGCAGTGCATCGATCATCACGCGCGTGTCATCCGAGTCGAGCAGATCCCGGACAGTCGTGATGCCTTCGGCGAGCGCGGCCAGCAGCAGAACACGATTGGAAATGCTCTTGGATCCGGGAATGCGCACCGTGCCGCTGGCTCGAATGACCGGCGCCAGATCGAGGAACTCCACGGTCATTGCAGGTTCCTTAGTCGCATGCTGCCAACGGCTGACTGATGGGCCGCCTCACTTGCTGACCGGAAGCCATTTGGCTCGCGCAATGCGGGCACGATCGAACAGTGCCTCCATGGCAGCGCCATCACCCGCGTCGAGCAGCTTCTGCAATTGATCCAGTTTTGACCGGTAACTGGCGAGTTCCCTGGACAGGGCCTGCTGATTGGCCAGTGCGATATCACGCCACATCTCCGGATGGCTGGATGCAATACGCGTGAAGTCCCGGAATCCACCACCCGAAAACGAAAACATCTGCTCGCCATTCGGCCTTGCAGCCAGTTCGTCAACCAGCGCGAATGCAAGCAAGTGCGGCAGATGACTCACCGCCGCCAGCGCCGCGTCATGCTCTGCTGCAGGCAATTCCGTCACGCGCGCACCACAGGTCTCCCAGGATTCGCGCACCATGGCGACCGATGCCGGCGTGTTTTCCGGTAGCGGCGTCAGGACAACACGACGATTCCGGTAGAGATCGGAAAAGGCCGCATCCGGTCCGCTGTTTTCCGTCCCTGCAATGGGATGGCCGGGAACAAATCGGTCCAGATGGTTGGAGAGTTCGGCTCGCGCCAGTGCCACAACGTCCTGCTTGGTGCTGCCGCCATCGGTAATCACCGTCGATCCGCCGAGCAACCCCGCCATGGATCGCATGACCGCCTGCATCTGACCGACCGGCGTCGCGATCAGCACCAAGCTGGCGTCGCCGAACGTGTCTGCATCGTAACCGCCAATGGCATCGATTACCCCGAGTTGGCGCGCTCGCTCGAGCGTCTCGGCACGACGTCCCACACCGACCACCCGCCCTACTGCGCCCGCTTTCTTGAGCGCCAGGGAAAAGGATCCGCCGATCAGTCCAGCGCCAACGATTACCAGCTTTTCAATCTGGATCATGTCTTCCGCATTTTCAGCAAAACAGTATGGAAACCCGCTCCCAGAGCGGATCTACAGGCATTTACGCACCGACATTCACACGCTTCATCAACACCGAGCCTGCTCCGTGCGGACAAGTTGCTCAAGATAAAGAAGCGCGCAATGCCTCGAGAAAGATCGCATTCTCCGCCTGGGTACCAATGGTCACGCGCAAGTGGTCCGGCATCTCATAGCCGGCGACGGGTCGAACGATGACGCCACGCTTCAGCAATGACTGGTATACCGCCCCCGCGGTCGACGCACCGCTCTTCTTAGGCAACTCGAAGCAAACGAAATTGCCGGATGACGGAATCCAGTTCAGGCTCAGCTCACGAAAGCCTTTCTCCAGTTGCATCATGCCGGCACGATTCAGCGCATAACTCTTTGCCACAAAGTCCTGGTCGTCCAACGCGGCCACAGCGCCGGCCAGAGCCAGGCTATTGACATTGAACGGCTGCCTGACTCGATTGAGCAGGTCGGCGACCTCGGGATGCATGACGCCAAACCCGACGCGCAGTCCTGCCAGGCCGTACGCTTTCGAGAACGTGCGGGTGATCACCAGGTTCTTGTACGTCGGCAACCAGGCCATGCTGTTGGAACGCTGTTCGGGAGGCAGATATTCGGTGTAGGCCTCGTCCAGAACCACCACCACGTTGGGCGGCACCTTGGCGAGGAATGCCTCGATATCGGCTGCCGGAATGAAGCTGCCGGTCGGGTTGTTGGGATTGGCAACGAAGACGATGCGGGTTGTCGCCGTGATGGCCGCCAGCATGGCGTTCAAATCATGCCCGTAGTTGCTTGCCGGCACGACGATGCCCGTGGCGCCGCGGGCCTGCGTCGCCAGGGGATAGACCGCAAAGGCGTGCTGCGAATAGACCGTGGACGAACCGGG
>CANIIN010000442.1 GCA_947467405.1 Betaproteobacteria bacterium
GAACCAGGATCGTACATTACGAGCCCATCCAAAATCGCTGCCAGATAAAGATTAAAGTCTGTTCCCTCTCCCATCAATACCGGACTCTTGTAGTGATACTCCGGTGGTTCTGCCTTTTTCTTGTCGTAGCGTACATAAACTGCGGCGGCATGTTTTCTACCCCAGTGCTCGATTAGACCCTGGTATGACCATCCTGCCGAAACCTCACCGTCAAAATCGACAAGCTCAATACCGCCATCGACATCGTGAATTTTTCGTTTACCCGCATCAAATCCTCTGAGCCGCAGAGTTTGGCCAGTTTTCAAACACGCAGTTCCTAATCGATGTATCCCCGTAAAGTAAAGAACATCGTTACCAGCATCATGGCCGTATTTTCTAACAAAAGCTTCTACTCCATTTATGCCGTAGTAGCCTGCATCTGGCTCGGGAGTCATTAATGTAACTTTCCCACCCCCATATGCCTTTACCTCCCAGCCCATGAAGTCCGGTGCCGCGTCCGAATTTGGCTTTATCCCGAGTAACGATTCGAGTGTGTAACCACCGCCATTCCGAGCAGCATAAGGGATAACCTGCCCGCTTTTATTCAGGCGCTGCGAAAAATGCCAGCCATCGTAGTTGATCACTCGCAATCTTTCGAGAAGCTCGTTTTTAGCGTTTTGTTTGCGACCGTCTCCAAAATGCCATAAAACACCATCAGCTTCATATTCACCATCTTTCAGCCTATTAGTGAATTCCGAAGCAACTGCACTTCCTGCAACCGCGAGATACACATAAATCATTCCCTCGGGGCTAACACCAAAAAACAATATGCGCCCATCTGGACCGTTGTTGAATTTTCGGGATTCCTTTGGGATTGGCTGCAAGAATTTAGCTGGCGCCGTCCCACAGCCACGAACGAATCCCGACAAACGAACCTCGGGATAATCTGGATAAAGAATTAGCTGTGCACCAGGCGCCGTCGCAAAGTGCCCGTTGTCATCGACCCATGCGAGTTTGACGGCCGCCTTAAAATTTTGCCTGGTTACACCGGGCTCACTCTTGACATCGTGGTGAGGTAACAACTTGATAACCTCGAAACTCCCGCCGAGATATATCTGCTGTTTTGTATTGTCATTCTCAGCAAGAGCCTTACAGAAGATACGGCTCGCCCCCAAAGCCGTTAGCTGTTGCGAAAGAGACTCAATATTGGCAAATGTCATTTGCCCATTTTGCCTGAGAGTTCTTTTCTATCCAATCTCGAAAAAATCCAGCGCTGAAAATGCTTAAGCACCATGCCGTCAGCCTGGGCGTTCGGGCCTCGAAGCGCACACTCCCAAACAGTTAGTACGCGCCAACCCATGCCAATCAACTCAACGATCTGTTTTTCATCGCGTATACGATTTCTGGAAATCTTCTTGCGCCAAAAATCACGATTCGAAGCGGGCCACTTAAACATGGCGCATTCATGACAATGCCAAAAACAACCGTGAACAAAAACCACTGTACGATATTTTTTTAAAACAATATCTGGCTTACCTGGAAGATCCGCTTGATGCAATCTGTATCGAAAGCCATGACGATGGAGAATTAGCCGCAAGCGCAATTCGGGCGCCGTATTTTTGGCTCCAATACCGGACATCATTCGACTACGCGTAGCCTTGTCGACTACATCAGTCATTTATATCGAATCCCCTTGATACATTCAACTTAGTCAATCAAGCGACAACGACAAGATTATGAAGAGGCAATTGCGAACTTTCATCTACGATGAACTGAGACATTAGCTCTGCAACAGCGCGTATCACAGGAACGGCAACAGAATTGCCGAATTGCTTGTAAGCGCGAGTATCGGAAACTGGTATTCGGAATGTGTCGGGCAGGCCCATCAACCGGGCACATTCTCGCGGGGTCAGCCGACGAGGATTCTTGCGTGGTTGCTTTATCAAAATCTCGGAACCATCCTTGTAGTAACGGGCCGAAAGTGTACGGGCAATGTCTTTCCCCGTAACTAGGCCGAATCCAAATCCATTACCTTTGGCTTTGTGTTTCGCAGCGTAATTTTGCAGATAGGTCCATAGGTGATCCGACAATGTGAATTTTGGATTTACCCGCTTCTTTGAATGATCAAAATAGCGGTCTTCATCCCACGGCAGTTCGGGCTCAGTGCCGTCAACCTTGTGAAAAATATTTGCCAATTTCACTGCGCCCTTTTCGGGCAATTTCAACGCAGCCCAATCGAAGCCTACAGGGTCCTTGAAACCGACAATTAAGATGCGCTCACGATGCTGTGGCACAAAATGTGCAGCATCAATAATCTTGACGTGAATGTGATATCCCAAATCTTCTTCGAGAACACGCCTGATTATTTCAAAGGTCCGACCTTTATCATGCGATTTGAGATTTTTGACGTTTTCGAGCAAAAAAGCCCGCGGCTTTTTTTCCTTGATGATGCGCGCCAAATCAAAAAACAATGTTCCCTGAGTCTCGTCAGCGAAGCCGTGCTTTTTCCCCAATGCATTTTTCTTTGAGACCCCCGCTATTGAGAAAGGCTGGCATGGAAAGCCCGCCAACAAAACATCGTGATCCGGAATCTCCGATTCTGAAACCTGGGTAATGTCACCTGCGATTTGGTGGGAAGCGGGGAAATTCGCAGTATAGGTTTTTTGAGCATAGCTATCCCATTCGCTCGTATATACGCAACGACCACCCACTTCCTCGAATGCCGTTCGAATTCCTCCAATGCCGGCAAATAGATCAATAAACTTGAACTCACCGTCTTCTGGTTGTGTGGCAAATAATGGCAGAACCAGTTGCTTTAGCGCAGGAACGATATAGCTAGGGGGTTCCGTTTCCCTCAACTCCCATCGGCGGATAGTGCGGGCGTCGACCGCCAGCATCCTTGCAAGGTCAACCTGTGAGTGTCGTTTGCGGGCAGCCTTGAGGTATTCGAGAACTACATCTTGCCGTGGGACCACATTTGAGGTTTTAGTCATGGGAATTTAACGCTGGGAATAAAACCGGACATTACGCCCTGTTTATTACCCAGTCAACAAAACATCCAAATGAACGCATTCTTTGGGGCAAATTTGATGTGGGGCATGAATCGATTTCGTTTGCCCCCTGCAATCTCCCACTTGCTTTTCGCCCTGCCACGAGACTTTTCCTTCAACGATCATCCCACCGCGCACGCGACTCATACTA
>CANIIN010000443.1 GCA_947467405.1 Betaproteobacteria bacterium
AGACCGCGCCGCTGCTGTTCACTGCATTGTCCAATCAGTTCTGGTCACTCGATCTGAACAAACCCATGGCCAATCTGCCTGTCACGATCTTCAAATTCGCAATGAGTCCGTTCGAGGACTGGCAGCGCCTGGCCTGGGCGGGCGTGCTCCTGATCACCGTCGGCGTTCTGCTCCTGAACATCGTCGCGCGTTACTTCTTCAGAAGCGAGCCACTCAAATGAGCGCTGTCATGAGCAATGCGACTGCTGCCGCGAGGGCGGATTCGCAACCTGCAGCCGCAGGCGAAACGGTCGAGATCACTTTCCGCAATTTCCAGTTCTATTACGGCAAGTTCCACGCCCTGAAGGATATCAATCTGGAAATATACAAGCGCCGCGTGACAGCCTTCATCGGCCCCTCGGGTTGCGGCAAGTCGACGCTGCTGAGGACGCTGAATCGCATGTATGACCTCTATCCCGATCAGCGCGCCGATGGGGAACTGATAATGAACGGCCGCAACATGATCGATTCGGCGGTCGACCTGAACGAGTTGCGCGCCAGGGTCGGCATGGTGTTTCAGAAGCCCACGCCGTTTCCCATGTCCATCTACGACAACATCGCATTTGGTGTCCGGTTGCACGAGCGTCTGGCTCGCGGCCAGATGGATGAGCGGGTGGAATGGGCGCTGCGCAAGGCTGCGCTCTGGGATGAGGTGAAGGACAAGTTGGGGCAAAGTGGTATGAGCCTGTCCGGCGGTCAGCAACAGCGGCTTTGTATTGCGCGGGGCATTGCCGTCAAGCCGGAGGTGCTGCTGCTCGACGAACCGACTTCCGCACTCGATCCGATCTCGACCCTTCGCATCGAGGAGCTAGTGCATGACCTGAAGAAGGAGTTCACGATCGTCATCGTGACCCACAACATGCAGCAGGCGGCACGGGTTTCGGATTACACAGCGTACATGTACCTTGGCGAATTGATCGAGTTCGGCGTCACCGATGCCATCTTCGTCAATCCGAAGCGTCGCGAGACGGAAGACTATATTACCGGCCGCTTCGGTTAGTTCTGCACTGAACAAGGGGGCAAGCCCCCTTGTCTATCCCCCCGCTTCAGAGGGAGGCTTGTCGAGGCGGTCTCATTGTCAGGACTTGATCAGCGCTTCCTTGGTTGGCTTGAGCAGTAACACGTCAACCTGTCCTGGCTGGACGGCGGTCAGCGCCGCCGATGCGCTATTCTCGACCCCATGATTGCACTCCTGCAGCGTGCCGCAACGGCAAGCGTCGACATCGACAATGAGCGCGTCGCCGAAATCGGCAGCGGGGTCGTGGCGCTGGTCTGTGCCCAGCCTGGTGACAATGAGTCCGTGGCGGATCGGTTGCTGGAACGCATCCTGACTTACCGCATGTTTGCGGACGAGGCCGGACGGATGAACAGATCGGTTCGCGAATCCGGCGGCGGACTCCTCCTTGTTCCCCAGTTCACGCTGGCGGCCGACACGCGCTCTGGCACACGTCCCGGGTTTTCCCGGGCGCTGCCGCCGGCGGAGGCACGCGCGCTGTTCGATTATCTGTGTGCGGGTGCGCGGGCCGCGCACCCGCAGGTGGGTGCGGGACGATTTGGTGCGCATATGCGCGTCAGTCTGGTGAACGACGGTCCGGTGACTTTCTGGCTGGAACTGTCGCATTAGTCGGGGCGTGCTTGTCAGTCCGGCGTCAGGTGCAGGCGTGATCAGGCGTCCCGCCGAATCATGGAAGGTCCTGAAACGCCAGAGAATTCAGGTGCTTTCATTGACCCTGAGGGTCCCTCCGCGCTAAAATCACAGACTTTGTATTGGCCGGGATTGCTGGTGATTGCCGGGATATTCTTCCGGTGCCGGCTACTGGCGCCCCTCTTTCCGGATCAATGGTGCGCGCGTGAAATCAGCTAGAACCCGGCTTATTGCAGGCAATTGGAAGATGCACGGCAGTCTTGCCGCCAATCGGGCATTGCTGAGTGCGCTGAAGGCCAATTTGTCAAAGTCCGTATCGGGCGTCGATTTTGCAGTCTTCTCCCCCTATCCCTATTTGCAGCAGTTGCAGACCGAACTGGCTGGCAGCGCATTGGGGTGGGGCGCGCAGAACCTGTCGGAGCATGACGCCGGTGCGTTTACCGGCGAAGTCGCCGGGGGCATGTTGCGGGATTTTGGTTGTCGCTACGTACTGGTGGGGCACTCCGAGCGTCGCCAACTCTATGGCGAGTCAGACACCCGCGTGGCCGAAAAATTCGGCGCGGCGCAACGCGCCGGGCTGACGCCGGTGCTATGCATTGGCGAGACGCTGGAACAGCGCGAACAGGGAGATACCGAGTCGGTGCTGGCGCGCCAGCTCGATGCGGTATTCAAATCGGCTGGCGTTGGGGCGTTGGCGGCAGCAGTGCTGGCGTACGAACCCGTTTGGGCGATCGGCACAGGCAAGAATGCAGCGCCGGCGCAAGCTCAGTCGGTGCATGAATATATTCGCGGCCTGGTATCGGCAAAGGACAAGGCGGTAGGCGAAAAGCTGACGATCCTCTATGGCGGCAGCATGAAGCCGGGCAATGCACGTGACCTGCTTGCCCAGCCTGACGTGGATGGTGGATTGATCGGCGGTGCGTCTCTGGTTGCCGAGGATTTTCTGCAGATTTGCGAGGCAGCGCTGACGACCTGAGTCCGGTTGTCGTGGCTGCACGATGTTTTGGCGCGGCGCGTGCGGAGTCTGTATGCAACGCCGCAGGATGTGTGGATTGACAGTGGCCGGATTGCGGCGCTGCGACGCGCGCGAAAGCGCGCGACGATTTTTTAGGAAGCTTTGATGAGTATCTGGCTGACAGTTGTCCTCACCGTTCACGTGATTGTGGCGATCGGCATCATCGGACTCGTGCTGCTCCAGCACGGCAAGGGCGCTGACGTCGGCGCGGCATTCGGAAGCGGCTCTTCGGGCAGCCTGTTTGGCTCGACTGGTTCCGCCAATTTCCTTTCGCGAGCGACTTCGCTGCTGGCGGTGATCTTCTTTCTCACCAGCCTCGGACTGACCTACCTTGCGACACATGTGCCACGCACGGCAAGTGGCGTGATGGATGCGCCGGCTGCGTCTTCCACGCTGCCGGCAACGACGCCTGTGGAGACGGGCGCCGCAAAAATCGAATCAGGAAGCATTCCCGCTGCAGCAGGAAAATCTAG
>CANIIN010000444.1 GCA_947467405.1 Betaproteobacteria bacterium
AACTCCTTGCTGCGATCGACCACCGGTCCCATGCTCACCTGCACCACCATGTCCTCGACCAGGTGGTGGCTATAGTCGAAACCGGTGAAGTGACCCTCCTTCATGGCCTGGCGGTTCTGTCCCCAGTTGTTCTCTTCGCCGCCGATCAGCGGCGTGAAGTTGTCCAGGTCGTAGTTGGTGGCGCCGACGGCGAAGCCCTTGTCGGTCGGCCCCTTGGTATTGAAGCGGATGAACCATTGCAGCGTGTGCGTGTCATCGATGGGCACCGCGATCAGTGCGGCGCGATCGCCGCTTTCCGAATCGTTGGGCGACGTCAGGCCGAACCACGGCATGACGAAATTCGACACGCGCACGTAGTTGCGCCCGTCCGGCAGCGCGCGGATGGCGACCGCCTTCAGGCCGTAATTCCTGCGCTCTACTTCATAGGACGGCGCAGCCAGCGCCGCCAGTTGCGCCTGCGCCTTCATGCGCCCGATGAAGCTCTGGTGCAGGATGGCGACATGCGAAGAATCCAGTGTCGCCTCCAGCCCCTGCACCCAGTTGCAATCCAGCACCGATGACGCCACGACAATGTTGTCGCCAGTCAGGCCGGTGAACTCCAGATCGGGAAATTCCGGCGGCAGCTCACGCGTGCCGAGGTACACCCAGACAATCCCGCCGGTCTCGCGCACCGGGTACATGTTGACCTTCATCTTTGCCGCGAGGCGATCCCCCTGCTCGGGCTCGCATGGCACTTCCGATACGCGACCCGACACGTCGATCTTGATGCCGTGAAAAATGCAGCGCAGGCCGCAACCTTCGTTGCGTGCAATGGCCAGCGATGCGCCACGATGCGGACAGGCTTCGTCGAGAAAACCGACCCGGCCGTCGGTGGCGCGAAAGGCCACGAACTTGCGCCCGAACAGGCGTACCCGCAGCGGTGCGCCGTCCGCCTCCAGGCGCGCTGCGCGTACCGCCGGCACCCAGTACCAGTCCTGCAGCATGCGTCCCATGGGCGCATCGCCCTCGACGCGGGTCAGCAGTTCGTTGTTCTCTTTGGTGAGCATGTGTCTCCTCCTTGGCGTGGAATGCTTGGCACTGCCATGTCACGCGCGGACTCTGCGGCTCGCGTCGTTCAATCCTTTGAATTGACTGAACAAGGGGGCAAGCCCCCTTGCATATCCCCCACTTCAGAGGGAAGCTTTTCGAGGCTTGCTAATTTTTTGACTTGATCAGTGTTTCCCTTTGTTTCCGCTCAACGGCCCGACATCGTCTCTTTCAGGCGGGCATTCGATCAGCCGAGGCCAGCGGCGCACGCGGCATCAGCAGCCACAGCACCACATACAGCATGACCCCCGATCCCCAGGCGAAGAAGAACACCACGAACAGCACGCGGAAGATCAGCGCATCCATGCCGAGGAATTCGCCCAACCCGCCGCACACGCCGGCCAGCTTGCGATCCTTGCTGGAGAGATGCAGCCGGTTGCGGCCATCCGGCGCGCGTGTCGCCGCACCGGCCGGCACCATGACCCACATCACGATGTAGGCGATGATGCCCATGCCGCCGACACACAGCAGCAGGATGAAAGCCAGCCGCACCAGCACCGGATCGAGATCGAAATAATCCGCCAGCCCGCTGCACACGCCGGCGATCTTGCCCTCCGCCTTGACCCGCACCAGGCGTCGCGTTCCGCCTTGACCGTCGCTCATGTTTCCTCCGCCGATTAGCAGTTTCTGGCAGTTTTGCACCGCAGTGCCCGTAGCATAACCGTTTGGCCAGCGAGATAGCGCGACGCCCGACCACCTCCATTCCACGCTCGGAAGTCCGCAGCGACGCCCCAGGCTGCCGACCGCGCACAGGCGGATTCCAGTTCCACTAGAATGAGGCAAGCAAAAAAGGTTGGATCTTTCATCCGACCACAAGGAGGACTCATGATTCGCCAGCTCGCCATTTTCACCAAGGCCGCCATCGCACTCGGGCTGCTGTGCTCAGCACTGCCTGCCGCAGCGCAGAACTTCCCGACCAAGCCGGTGCACATCGTGATGCCCTACCCGGCGGGCGGATCGACCGACCTGTTCCTGCGCCTGCTGTCGGCCAAGATGCAGGAATCCACCGGCCAGTCCTGGCTGGTCGAATCCAAGCCGGGCGGCGCCGGCATCATCGCCACGGTATCGGTGAAGAATGCCGCGCCGGACGGCTACACCATCCTGCTGGCCACCAGCAACGTCGCCAACACGCTGCTCATGTACAAGAAGGCCGACTACAAGGTCGAGGACTTCGCGCCGGTGTCGCTGATCGCCTCCGGCCCGCTGGCCATGAGCGTGTCCAAGTCCGTGGCCGCCAATAACGTCAGCGAACTGATCACGTACATCAAGGCCAATCCGGGCAAGGTCAATTACGCGTCGCTCGGCGCCGGCGGCACGCCGCACCTGCTGGCCATCATGCTGCAACAACATGCCAGCCTGCAGATGGTGGAGATTCCCTACAAGGGCGCAGCGCCCGCGCTGCAGGCGCTGATGGCCGGCGAGGTGCAGATCTATTTCGATTCCGCCCCGAGTTCGCTGGCGCAATTGAAGGCCGGCAACATCAAGATCTTCGGCATGACCTCCGAAGAGCGCATGAAGGCCGCGCCCGACATCCCGACGCTGAAGGAACAGGGCATTCCGCTCACGGCAGTGCCGTGGTTCGGCCTGTGGGTGCCGGCCGCCACACCCAAGCCCGTGATCGCCGCCATCCATCGCGAGACGGTCAAGGCCGTGGCCTCCAGTGACTACCAGACGCGCGTCATCGGCGCGGCGCAGGTGCCGATCTCGTCGGCCTCACCCGAGGAGTTCCAGGCCTACATGGCCCGCCAGGCCGAAGCCTGGGCCAAGGTCATCAAGCCGCTCAACCTGACGCTGGACTAGTCGCCAGCGCAGCCATCCATATCGAGGAGGGAGCCACCATGTTCCACAGCATTTCACGACTGGCCGCAGCCGCCACCGCAGCGCTGGCCATCACAGCCGCCATCCTGCCCGCCACATCATTCGCGCAGGCCTACCCCAACAAGCCGGTGCGCGTCGTGCTGCCCTTCCCGGCCGGCGGCATCACCGACGTGTTCGCGCGCCTCATCTCGCAGAAGCTGCAGGAATCCACCGGACAGCCATGGGTCATCGACTACAAGCCGGGCGGCGCCACCATGATCGCC
>CANIIN010000445.1 GCA_947467405.1 Betaproteobacteria bacterium
CGCCGACCAGCACCGTCCAGAAGCCCACCGCCTTGATGCCGAAGCGTTCCCAGATCTTGGTGGTGATGTTCTTGAAGCGGTCGTTCACGGCCGGCAGCTTGCCGGGCAGGCAGTGGTAAACGCGCAGTTCGTAAATCATGGACTCCTCCTGTTGGTTGTGGATGCGTGCGGCGGCGTTTTCAACGCAGCTCAGGCGGCATCATACTGCCTGGCATGAATTGCCCCGATGCCGCCCTCCGCGGCGCGGCGCGGCCTGTCGTACACTCGCTGCCATCCCACCTCCGTATTGATCAGCCAAGGATTCGACATGTCGCAGCAGGCAACACCCAGTCACGACGACGCGCCCGGCGCATCATCCGCAGCAAACGCCACAGCGGCGCCCAAGCCGATGGCCGGCATCCGCGTGCTCGACATGGCGCGCGTGCTGGCCGGGCCGTGGATCGCGCAACTGCTGGCGGACTTCGGGGCGGAGGTGATCAAGATCGAGCGTCCCGGCACCGGCGACGACACGCGCACCTACGCGCCGGCGTTCGAGTCGACGACGCAGCCCGGCGCGACGATGAGCAGCTACTTCGCGTCGGTGAACCGCGGCAAGCGTTCCATCACCATCGACTTCAGCAAGCCCGAGGGCGCGGCGCTGGTGCGTGAACTGGCGCTGGAAACCGACGTGCTGATCGAGAACTACGTGGTCGGCACCATGGCGCGCTACGGCCTCGATTACGCCACGCTGGCGAAGATCAACCCGCGGCTCATCTACATCTCGGTCACCGGCTTCGGCCAGGACGGCCCCTACTCGTCGCGCCCCGGCTACGACGCCATCGTGCAGGGCGCGGGCGGATTGATGGGTCTGACCGGCGAACCGGACGTGCGCGCCGACGGCAGCCGCGGCTCGGGTCCGATCCGCGTCGGCATGCCCATCACCGACGTCCTGACCGGCACCTACGGCGCGTTCGCCGTGGCCAGCGCGCTGCGCCAGCGCGACACCACCGGCGTCGGCCAGTACATCGACCTCGCGCTGCTCGACACCACGGTGTTCTCGCTGTGCTATTCCGGCATCAATTATTTCGTCACCGGCAAATCGCCGCAGCGCGTCGGCAACGGCAGCGTGCTGGTCGGCCCGGCCAACAGCTATCGTGCCTCGGACGGCTGGCTCACCATCATGGTCGGCAACAACCTGCAGTTCGAACGCTTCTGCGGCGTGCTCGGCCTGCCCGGCCTGCTTGCCGATCCGCGCTTTGCCGACTCGCATCTGCGCGTGCAGAGCGTCGCGGCGCTCGAAGCCATCATCGTGCCGCTGCTGGCGCAGAACACCGTGGCGCACTGGGTCTCGGCCATGGAAACCGCCGGCGTCCCGTGCGGCCCGATCAACGACATCGCCCAGCTGTTCGCCGACCCGCAGGTGAACGCGCGCGGCATGGTGAAAAAAATCCACCACCCGGTGATGGGCGACCTGCCGCTGCTGGCCAACCCCCTACGCATGAGCAACGCCCCGGTCAGCTACGACATCCCGCCGCCGATGTTGGGGGAACACAGCGACGAGATTCTTGGCAAGGTGCTGGGGAAGTCGGCGCAAGAGATTGCGGTGCTGAAGCAGAACAAGATCGTCTGATTCGTTACGACACTTTTGAAAGGCCGGGCCTTGCTACAGTGTGCTGATCCACGCATCGCCTTGGCCCTTGCCAATCTCGTTGCCGTACTGGGATTGGAAAGCGAAGCAGCAGAAATCCCGATCTGCATCGAAGGCGGTGAATTTCCGCACCTCGGTCCCTGTCGTCTGGCGACGGCCGGCACGGCAGTGGCCGCGGCGTATGCCGCCACCGTCGCTGCCCTGTGGCGCGAGCGCGGCGGACCGCCGCCATCCATCCGCGTGAACACGGCGCATGCGCTGCAGAGCCTGCGTTCGTTCCTGTACCTGCGCCAGAACGGCCAGCCCGTGCCTGCCACGATCCATGACGCCATCTCCGGGTTCCACCGCACCGTCGATGGCCGCTGGATCTACATCTACGGGCATGACTTCGCAGGTGACGTGCTGGACGTGCTGAAGATCGCGGGCAACGAAGCAGGCTTGACCCGCTCCATTGGCGCGTGGCGCGCACAAGAACTGGAAGACGCGCTCGCCAGCCGCAAAGTGCCCGCAGCCATCGTTCGTAGTGAATCGGAGTGGCGTGATCATCCGCAGGGACGCTGGCTGGCAGCACGCCCGGTGGTGGAGATCGACCGCATCGGCGCCAGCCGGCCCGAACCGTTCACGCCGCTCGCACCGCTTGCGTCGCCCGCGATGCGACCGCTGTCCGGTCTGCGCGTGCTGGATCTTTCGCATGTGATCTGCGGACCGATGATCGGTCGCCATCTCGCGGAACACGGCGCCGATGTGCTGCAGGTGGTGGCGCCGCACCATCCCGATCCTGCCATCGTCACGCTCGACACGGGTTGGGGAAAACGCATCGCCCTAGCCGACTTTCGCCGCCCGGCCGATGCCTCACGCATCAAGGATCTTGCCGCTTCGGCCGACGTAATCATCCAGTCCTGGCGTCCCGGCGCGCTGGACCGACATGGCCTCGGTGCCGAAGCGCTGGCGGCCAACAGACCGGGCCTCGTCTATGTGTCGGCCAGTTGCTTCGGAGCGGGCGGCCCATGGGGCGATCGCGGTGGATACGATCCGGTGGCGCAGGCCGCCACCGGCATCGCACTGGCCGAGATGCACGACGGCAAGCCGCGCCAGGTGCGCACGCTGACCCTGAACGATTACCTCGCCGCCTACCTGGGCGCAGCAGGCACGGTGAGCGCGCTGCTGCAACGCAGCCGCCAAGGCGGGAGCTACCACGTCAAGGTGGCGCTGGCCGGCACCTCGATGTGGACGCAGTCGCTGGGACAAGTGCCGGTGACCGAGCAAGAGGCCGGACAGGCGTTCGCCGATCCGGTGCCGCCGCGGTTGATCACCATGCAATCTGCATTCGGCCCGTTGACGACGCTAATGCCGGCTGCAGATCTGTCCGCGATGCCGGCCCGACTGGATGGTCCGCCCGAACCGGCGGGCACTGCAGAACTAACGTGGCTATAACCCGCTCCGTCACCCCGACCCGCTCCGTCATTCCCACCCACTCCGTCATTCCCGCGAAAGCGGGAATCCAGTGACTTTAACGACC
>CANIIN010000446.1 GCA_947467405.1 Betaproteobacteria bacterium
TGCCAAGTTCGAGTCCGATGACGCCGGCCCCGATCACGCCCAGGGTTTTCGGCACATCCGAAAATGCCAGCGCGCCGATGTTGTCGCAGACGATTTCATTGTCGACCGGAATGCCCGGCAGGTGACGCGCGCGCGAACCGGTGGCAATGATCACGGACTTCGTAATGACCGTCTCCGAGCCTGCATCGCCGACTACCTCGATGCTCCACCCCTGCCCGCCCTTGCCGGCCAGCCTGCCGTGGCCTTTCAGCCAGGTGATCTTGTTCTTCTTGAAGAGGTACTCGATGCCGCCCGTCATCTTGGCGACAATCGAGTCCTTGCGGCCCAGCATCTTCTTCAGATCCAGCTTGGTGCCAGTGACCGAGATGCCATGCGTGCCGAGATCGTGCAGGGTGCGATCGTATTGTTCCGATGACTGCAGCAGCGCCTTGGAAGGAATGCACCCCACGTTGAGGCAGGTTCCACCCAGCGCCGGCTTGCCTTCCGGCGTCTTCCATTCCTCGATGCAGGCCGTCTTCAATCCCAACTGGGCGGCGCGGATCGCGCCAATATAGCCAGCCGGGCCGGCGCCGATCACTACAACGTCAAATTCCTGTGCCATGTCCGGTTCCAGTCGTATTCGAGTCGTATCAGTGGGTCAGATGTCGAGCAGCAGGCGCGCCGGATCCTCGAGCGCATCCTTCATGGCGACCAGCGCCAGGACCGCCTCGCGTCCATCGATGATGCGATGGTCGTAGGACATGGCAAGGTAGTTCATCGGCCGGATGACGATCTGTCCGTTCTCGACCACCGGGCGGTCCTTGGTGGCGTGAACACCCAGGATGGCGCTCTGCGGCGGATTGATGATCGGCGTCGACAGCATTGAACCGAAAGTGCCGCCGTTCGATATGGAGAACGTGCCGCCGGTCAGATCCTCGATGGAGAGCTTGCCGTCCAGTGCGCGCCTGCCGAAATCGGCGATCTTCTTCTCGATGTCCGCCAGCGAAAGCTGATCGACGTCGCGCAGGATCGGAACCACCAGCCCTCGCGGCGAACCCACGGCAATGCCGATGTCGAAGTAGCCATGGTAGACAATGTCGTTGCCGTCCACGGATGCGTTGACGACAGGGTACTTGCGCAAGGCGTGAACGGCGGCTTTGACGAAGAACGACATGAATCCGAGCTTGACGCCATGTTCCTTCTCGAAACGCTCCTGATATTTCTTGCGCAGATCGATGACCGGCTGCATGTTGACCTCGTTGAAGGTCGTCAGGATCGCCGCGGTGGACTGGGACTGAACCAGTCGTTCGGCAATCCGTGCGCGCAGGCGGGACATGGGCACGCGCTGCTCGGGGCGGCCAGCCAGTATCTTGTCCACATTGACGGGCGGCGCGGCGGCGGGCAACGATTGTGGCGACACGGCGGCCATGGCGGGAGCCGGGGTGGCCTGTTTCTGTGCCGCTGCCATGACGTCGGCCTTGGTGATGCGCCCGTCGCGACCTGATCCAGTCATCTTGGTGGGGTCAACGCCCTGCTCTTCGACAAGCTTGCGTGCTGCCGGCATGAGTCGGGCGTCTTGCCTGGCGGTCTCGCCGCTCGGCACGGGTGTAGGCGCTACGGCCGCGGCGTCGGTTCGCACCGGTGACGGTGGCGGCGCGTCGCCTTGTGCGGTCGCCTTGGCTTCGGTGTCGATGGTGGCAATGATCTCGCCTGCGACGACGGTACCGCCGTCGCCCTTGATCACCTTGACCAGCACGCCATCGGCCGGCGCGGGTAGCTCGAGAACAACCTTGTCGGTCTCGATGTCGATGAGGTTTTCGTCGCGTACGACGGCCTCTCCGACCTTCTTGTGCCAGGCAAGCAAGGTGGCTTCCGCCACCGATTCAGACAACTGCGGGACTTTCACTTCTACCAGCATGGTCGCTCCGTTCGGTTTTTTGCGAGGTTCGGCTTGGCCTTGCCTTCGCATACTGCAAAAACTCAGCGCGTAACGCGCCGGACGCTTTGCAACAGGGATTGCGTCTTGCTCTGCTCGTTCGATCAGCCCTTTAGTTTGCCAAAGGCTGTTTCAATCAACTGTTTCTGTCTTTCGTTGTGCCTTGCCAGGGATCCGCCGGCCGGCGCTGCCGCCGACGGCCGCGCCGCGACGAACAGTTTCTGGTCGGCGCGCATGTTCTCCATGAAGTAATGGCGCGTCTGGTACCAGGCGCCCTGATTCATCGGCTCTTCCTGACACCACACCACCTCGGTTGCCCCGGAGTAGCGTTTCATTTCGGCGGCGAATTGCTTGTGCGGGAACGGATACAGTTGCTCGACGCGGATGATCGCCACGTTGTCCTTGCGGCGCTCGCGACGGGCCGCCAGCAGGTCGTAGTAGACCTTGCCGGAACAGGCGATGACGCGCGTCACGCCCTTGGCGTCCAGATCGTCGACCTCGCCGATGACGGTCCTGAATTCGCCCTTGGTGAGTTCCTTCATGGACGAAACGGCCTCCGGCTTGCGGAGCAGCGACTTGGGGGTCAGCACGATCAGCGGCTTGCGGAACTGGCGCACCATCTGCCGGCGCAGCAGATGGAAAATCTGCGCGGGAGTCGAAGGAACGCAAACCTGCATGTTGTGCTCGGCGCATAGCTGAAGATAGCGCTCGAGACGTGCTGAACTGTGCTCCGGTCCCTGGCCTTCGTAGCCGTGGGGTAGCAGCAGCACCAGGCCGCAACCGCGGCCCCATTTTGCCTCGCCCGACGCGATGAACTGGTCGATGACGACCTGCGCCCCGTTCGCGAAATCACCGAACTGGGCTTCCCAGACAGTCAACTCGTTGGGCTCGGCGCAGGCGTAACCGTATTCAAAGCCGAGGACGGCTTCTTCAGACAGCACGGAATCGATGACGACAAACGAGGACTGTTTGTCGGAGAGATTCTGCAGAGGAATATAGCTGCCGGAATCCCATTTCTCGCGATTCTGGTCGTGGAACACCGAGTGCCGGTGGGCAAACGTCCCGCGGCCGCAGTCCTGCCCCGACAGTCGCACGCCGTAACCGGCCACCAGCAGGGTCGCGTAAGCCAGATTCTCGGCCATGCCCCAATCCAGCATTTTCTTGCCACTGGACATGTCGCGGCGCGCCTGAACGACCCGCTCCACGGAAGGATGCAGCTTGAA
>CANIIN010000447.1 GCA_947467405.1 Betaproteobacteria bacterium
CGCCGCGCCGCGACTTGAGCTTCATGGGTTATCGCTGCGCCGACGGACTGGCCATCATCAATACCGCCAATCGCGGCCAGTGGAAGGCCTTCACCAAACTGCTTGGCGTCGCGGAACTCGGCGAGGACCCGCGCTACATCGAATTCCCCGGTCGCATGGCCAACAAGGCCACGCTCATTCCGCTGCTCGAGTCACTGACCACGACATGGCAGAGCGCTGACTTGCTGGCCGCCTGCGAAGCGGCGGGCGTACCGGGCGGACCGGTCTACAACATCGCGCAGATGCTCGCGGACCCGCAGGTGCGCCATCGTGGCATGCAGATCGAAGTCGATCATCCGCTCTCGGGCACGGTCAAGCTGTTGGCCAATCCCATCAAGTTTTCCGCCACGCCGGTGACCGAGTACAAGGCGCCGCCGTTGCTGGGGCAGGACACCGACGAGGTCCTGCAGGGGCTGTTGAACATGAGTGATGACGACATTCGCAAGCTGCGTGAATCGGGCGCGATCTGAAGATATTTCCCGGCAAGAAAAGCACCGTGTGCACCTGATATGTACCGGCCGCAAAGAGAATAAACTCACGCCCTTGCAGTGCCAGATCACAATGTCCACATGATGGAGGAATCACAAATGTCTGTTCAGAAACAACTCCGCATCGGCGCCCTGCTTCGCGCTGCCACCCTTGGCGTCGCGTCGCTGGTGACGCTGGCTGCCCAGCCGGCCTGGTCGCAGGCCTTTCCGTCCAAGCCCATGCGCATGATCGTGCCGTTCCCGCCGGCCGGGATCACCGACACCGTCTCGCGCGTGATCGCCGACAAGCTGTCCAAGCAGATGGGGCAGCCCATGGTCATCGACAATCGGGCCGGCGCCGGCGGCATGATCGGGCTCGAAGCGCTCGTCAAGTCCGATCCGGACGGCTATACGCTGGGCCTGCTTGCCAGCCCGACCATGATCAGCGGCATGTTGAACGGGCGCGAATGGAACGTGGAAAATGATTTCACTCCCGTCGGCCTGAACTATCGCCAGGGCATTCTTCTCTCGCTCAATCCCGCCGTGCCGGTGTTCAGGGGCGTGAAGACCGGCGCCGACCTCATTCGCGCGGTCAAAGCCAATCCGGGCAAGATCAATTTCGCCACCATCGGCGTGGGCAGCACCGGACACCTGATCGGCGAAATCATGAAGGATACGGCCGGCATGAACTGGGAGCATGTGCCGTACAAGGGCACGGCGCCGCTGATGCAGGAATTGCTCGCGGGGGAGAGCCCGCTGGTGATGCTGGGTGGCGCATCGGATGATCCGGCGCGCTATCCCGGCCGGGTCATCGTCGTGGCGACGACGGGCGGCAAGCGGCACGCGCTGGTTCCCGATGCGCCGACACTCGCTGAATCCGGCGTACCGGGCATCGATGCAACGACCTGGGGCGCCTTCGTCGGCCCGGCGAAGATTCCCGCCGCCGTGGCGACGAAGCTAGCCGCCGAATACAAGGTGGCGTTCGACAATCCCGACATGCGCGACAAGTTGAATGGCCAGGTGCTGCAGGAGTACATGAATCCCGCTGATCTGGCCCGATTGATTCGCGAAACAACGCAGATGTGGGGCAAGGTCATCAAGGACAAGAACATCAAGGCGCAGTAATTCACGCATTAACTGATAGAGACAATGCAGGAGGAGATGCAATGAAAATCATCGCGGAGAATCTCGCGTTTCCCGAAGGTCCGGTGGTCATGCCCGACGGCAGCATCGTGGTGGTGGAGATGCGCATCGGCCGCATCTCGCGCGTCGCCAAGGACGGCAAGACATCGACTGTGTGCGACGCCGGCGGTGGACCGAATGGTCTGGCGCTGGGGCCGGGCGGGAAACTCTACGTCTGCAACAACGGCGGCGTGAAGTGGTGGCATCGCGATGGCGAATGGCTTCCGCTCGGATCCGAAGTGCCGGAGTACACTGGCGGACGCATTGAGGTGGTGGACCCGAATACCGGCAAGCTGGAGCGGCTGTACGACCAGTGCGATGGGCGACCGCTGGGCGCACCGAACGACATCGTGTTCGATGCCGACGGAAATTTCTGGTTCACGGATCCGGGCAAGTTCCGCCGCTTCGACCGCGATCAGGGTGCGGTGTACTGGGCCAAGGGCGACGGCTCGCAGATCAAGCGCGTCATCACGCCGCTGGATCGTCCCAACGGCATCGGCCTGTCGCCGGACGGCAGGCGTCTGTATGTGGCCGACACGCCATCTGGTCGCCTGTGGTCCTGGGACATCACCGGCCCCGGCGAACTGAAGCGTTACGGCGCACCCGGCATCGCCGGCGGTCTGCTGGTGGGCGCGACAGGGGATGTCAGCCGCTTTGACAGCCTCAAGGTCACGGCCTCTGGCCGGATCTGTGTGGCCACGCTGGCCAAGGGCGGCATCACCGAGTTCTGGCCCGACGGCAGCGGCCATCGCCATCATCCGGTGCCGGACCTGCACACCACCAATCTCGCCTTCGGCGGTGCCGACCTCCGCACGGCCTACATCACCTGCAGCGGTCACGGCTGGCTGATGGAGACGCGCTGGCATGAGCCGGGACTGAAGCTGCATTTCAACTAGCCAGACTGGTTTTTACATTCGCGCAGTTGTGTAGGTTCGTCATTCCCGCGAAGGCGGGAATCCAGAGTTGTAAAGTCCTGCTGGATCCCCGCCTTTGCGGGGATGACAAACAGGGGGCAGACTCTCCGCGACACCAAGCAGAGCCCTGATACGAGGGCTCGACAGATAATCAAAAGGCACCCCGCAATGACCGATTCCCTCATCCTCATCGACGTCAAAGACGGCGTGATGACCATCACGCTCAATCGTCCCGACAAGCTGAACGCCATGACGCCGGAAATGCGCGGCCAGATTCTCGCGGCGATCGATCGCTCCGACGAGGATGACACCATCCGCGTGGTCATCTTCACCGGCGCCGGCCGCGCGTTCTGCGCCGGTGCGGATATTTCCGCCGGTGCCAGCGGCTTCGTGCCAAAGACCAACACGGTGCGCGCCGACGACGGATCGTGGCGCGACGGTGGCGGCATTCTTGCGCTGCGCCTGTTCGAATCGAAGAAGCCACTCATCGCGGCCATCAACGGCGCGGCGGTCGGCGTCGGCATC
>CANIIN010000448.1 GCA_947467405.1 Betaproteobacteria bacterium
ACGAGAGCATGTTCGTCAGCACCATTCGCGCCGGCATCAAGGCCGGGCTGTTTCGCGACGAACCGGTGGGCCTGGCCACGCGCGGTGTGCTGGGCGCGCTGAACTGGATGACGCTCTGGTACAACCCGGAGCGGCTGTCGAGCGCAGCGAAACGGCAGGCGATCGCGCGGCAACTCGCATTATTCGTCTCTCAGGGATTGAAGCCCTAGGCCACCGCGCAGCAGACCTTGAATCACCGGCGTCCGAATCGCCGCCGGAAGAATGACCACGAGAAGCATCGAACAAAGGTCCATGGATCACGCCGGGGACCGAAAAGGGGAGAACAGAACATGATGGTCGGCACACCGTTTTCGGAAGACATCTGGGACGAAGTCGAAACCTGGTCGCGCGATCGCATCACCGCGTACCAGCTGGAGCGCATGAAGAAGCAGCTCACGTATGTCGGCGAGAAGAGCGACTACTACCGCGACGTGTTCAAGAAGGCCGGGTTCGACCCGCGCGGCTTCAAGTCCTTCGACGATCTCTCGGTGCTGCCGATCACGAGGAAGATCGACTACGTCAATGCCATTCCGCAGCAGCGCCCGTGGGGACCGTTCCTGGCCTGTGACCCCAAGGACATCCTGCGCGTGCACTTCTCGTCCGGCACCACGTCCAAGCCGGCGCACATGTGCTGGACCGGGCCCGACATCGAGCGCTGGGCCGACGTGTTCGCGCGCTACTTCTACGCGCAGGGCGTGCGCCGCGGCGACGTCTATCAAGGCATGGTGAGCTTCGCGTGGTTCGTGGGCGGCCTGGCCACCGCCTTGGCGGTGCAGCGCGTCGGCGCAGCATTCATCCCGGCCGGCAACGGCGACAGCGAGCGCCAGATCGACACCATCCTCGACTACGGCGTGACCGCGATCTTCGCCACGCCGTCATTCGCCGCGCACCTCATCGAGGTCGCCGCCAAGATGGGCCGCGACCTCACCAAGTCCAAATTGAAGACCATCATGGTCGGCGGTGAACCCGGCGGCGGCGTGCCCGGCACGCGCGCGCGCATCGAGAAGCACTGGGGCGCCAAGACCTACGACTGCTACGGCATGATCGAGTTCCAGCCGACCGCCTGGGAAACCGCCACGCAAAACGGCCTGGTCATCGCCGAAGACTTCTGCTTCGCCGAAGTGCTCGACCCCGAAACGCTGAAGCCCGTGCCCGACGGCACACCGGGCGTGCTGGTGCTCACGCACCTGGACAAGCAGGCCTGCCCGCTGGTGCGCTGGTCCACCGGTGACATCGTGGTGCGCGATTCGCGTCCCGGCAACGACGGCCGCACCTTCGGCCGCCTGGTCGGCGGCGTGCACGGCCGTGCCGACGACATGCTGGTGATCCGCGGCGCCAACGTGTTTCCCAGCGCCATCGAGGAAGTGCTGCGCAGCATTCCGGGCCTGGGCGCCGAATTCCAGATCGTGCTCGACGACTCGCTGAAGGACAACGCCGGTTTCTACACCGGCATCAAGCTGAAGGCCGAAGTCGAGAAGGGCAACGCCGACGAACTGACCAAGGAAGTTACCAAGCGCGTGCGCGAGAAGCTCACGGTGCGCGCCGAAGTCGAAGTGCTGCCGTTCGGCACCCTGCCGCGCGCCATGCACAAGGCCAAGCGCGTCATCAAGAATTGAACGGCGCAGTCCAGCCACGCACCAATCCATCACGACCGATTCATCGAGGAGGCGTTCATCATGTCAGCCGTACCAAAAAGTAAACAGGAACCCGCCGTCACGGAAGCCGTCGTGATGCAGCGCCTCGAGGCGCTGGTGCCCAAGCTGCGCGAGCGCGCGGCCGAAACGGAAAAGTTGCGCAAGGTGCCGCAGGCCACGTTCGATGACGTGAAGGCCACCGGATTCCTGTCCGGATTCCGCACCAAACACTTTGGCGGCCCGGGCCTGGGCCTGTCGGCGCTGGCCAACGGCGCGCGCATCATGGCGCATGGCTGCGGCTCGTCAGCCTGGGTCATGCTCTTTCTGGCCCAGCACACCTGGATGTTCGCCAAGGCCAACCTCAAGCTGCAGGAAGAATTGCTCGGCGGCGAGTTTCCCGCCATGCAGGCCGGCGCCCTGGGCAAGGTCGGCGTGGCCAAGCGCGTTCCCGGCGGATACCGCGTGACGGCGCGCACCGACTGGAACACCGGCGTGATGAATTCAACCTGGGTGAACTGCAAGGCCATCATCCAGAGCGACGACCCCAACGAGGACAAGCGCGTGATGATGTGCGTGTTCCCGATCGGGGACGTCGTCATCGAGGACATCTGGCACACCGCCGGCGCGCGCGGCACCGGCAGCAACATTCTGGTCGCCAACGACGTGTTCGTGCCCGAGTACCGCGTGCAACCGTCGGAGGAATTCCTCGGCGCCAAGGCGCCGTCCATCCACGACGGCGAGCCGTGGGCGGCCTACCCCTTCGTGCCGGTGGCGACGATGACGCTGGCCGCCCTGGCACTGGGCATGGCCGAAGCCTCCTACGAGGAGTTCAGGAACATGATGGTGGGCCGCACGCTGGCGTTTTCGGGCGGCGCCAAGCAAGTGGAACAGCCGACCTCGCAAATGCGGCTCGGCGAGGCGCTGGGTCAACTGCGCATGGCGCAGACCATTTTCCACACCACCATCAAGAAGATCATCGATACCTGCGAGCCGCGCGGCACGCTGTCGACCGAAGACCGCGTCGGCGTGCGCCTGGCGGGAGCACAGGTGGTGCACGCCTGCCGCGACCTCTTGAACGACACCATCATGCCGAACGCCGGCGGCGGCAGCTATTACCTCGGCGCGGTGCTGCAGCGCATGCAGCGCGACATCGAAATGCTCAAGGGCCACGCCCTGTTCGACTGGGATCGCGTGGCGATGATGGCCGGCAAGGAGGCGCTGGGCATCGCACCGGCGCCGACCGACCTGCTTTAAATACTGAAGGAAGCGCTGATCCAGTCCTG
This sequence comes from Betaproteobacteria bacterium, assembly GCA_947467405.1. GTDB lineage: Bacteria > Pseudomonadota > Gammaproteobacteria > Burkholderiales > SG8-39 > CAIYPG01. The sequence goes on from CANIIN010000448.1 coordinate 2,957, forward strand.
AAAGCAGGAATTCCTCGAGAAGCTTCCCTCTCGAGTCGGGGATATACAAGGCTCTTTTCGCATTAGTTAGTGATGATCCGCGACGCGGTGCAGAAACTCGATTGCGGATCAGGACTTACGTCATCACTGCCGGGTAAGCGTTTTCCCTCTGGTATAGAGGCATATCAC
>CANIIN010000449.1 GCA_947467405.1 Betaproteobacteria bacterium
AGAACTCCGTCGGATCGACATCCACGTGCCAGCGCACACCGCGCAACCGCAGCGACTGCAGCGTCGCAGTCCAGTCGCGCAGAAATTTCTGCAGGGATGTCCTGGACGCCGACTGCACCAGCACGTGTGCGCGGTGCATGCGCGCCATGCGCGCAATGGCCAAGGGCACCGGATGGTATACGGTGAGGCCTTGCGGCCTGTCGGGCGCGCCTTCCATGGCGGTATTCAGGAACGCTGTTGCGTCCGCCTCGACCTCCGATTCGGCGCGCAATGCCGCTTCAAATGCAAAGGGAGGGAATCCCGCCTGCTCCCTTTCCGCCAGTAACGATTGCGCGAACCCCCGATAGTCATGGCGCATCAGCGCCTGATACAACGGATGATCGGGAAAACGCGTCTGGATCCACACCGTCCCTGGCAGATCATCCCGACCGGCACGACCAGCCACTTGTTCCAACTGCGCAAAGAGCTTTTCGCTGGCGCGATAGTCGGAAGCAAAAAGACCGGCATCGGCATTGAGTACGGCAACCAGGGTCAGTTTCGAGAAGTGATGTCCCTTGGCGAGAATCTGCGTGCCGAGAATGATGTCCGCGCGCCCTTCATGCACGTCGTTGAGCAAGGATTCGAGACTGCCACGATTGCGGGTGCTGTCCCCGTCGATGCGCAGCACCCGGGCGGCAGGAAATCGTTCCGCCAGTATTCCTTCCAGTCGCTGCGTGCCGCGCCCGAGGGGCTGAAGATCGAGATTCCCGCAATCGGGGCAGGATTTTGGCATTCCTTCTGCATGACCGCAGTGATGACAGCGCAGGCTGCGTTCGGACAAGTGCACCACGAGGTTTGCCGCACAGTTGCGACAGCCGGAAACCCACCCGCACGACGTGCATGACAGCACCGGCGCATAGCCGCGACGATTGAGGAATACCAGTACCTGTTCGCCTCTCGCGAGGGTCTGCTCCATCGCCGTCACCAACGGAACCGATAGCCCGTCGGTCAACTTCGTGTTTCGAGTGTCAACCAACCTCACCGCAGGCAATTTCGCGCGCACGTTGGCACGCGCCTCGAGCGTGTGCAGCTGATAGCGTCCGGTCAGCGCGTGCTGATAGCTCTCCAGCGACGGCGTCGCAGAACAAAGAACGACCGGAACCGCGCACTGACTGGCACGGTAGATGGCCACGTCGCGCGCGCTGTAGCGAAGGCCCTCCTGTTGCTTGAAGGAGGCATCCTGCTCTTCATCCACGACAATCAATCCCAAATTCGCCATGGGCGCCAGCGCAGCAAGGCGGGTACCGACCACGATCTGCGCCTTGCCGGTCTGCGCATCGATCCAGCCAGCCACGCGCACCTGCTCCGGCATGGCGCTGTGCTGAATGGATATGACGGCCTCCGGAAAGCGCTCTGCAAAAGCTGCGCGCAAGGCGGGAGTCAAGGCGATTTCGGGTACCAACACCAATGCCTGCCTCCCCGCCGCAATGACTTCCGCAATCAGATGAAAGTAGATTTCGGTCTTGCCGCTGCCGGTAATGCCGTGGATGAGATGAACCTTGTATTGACCCAAGCCCTCCGTGATGCTCGATACCACGGCGGACTGCACCTCGGTCAGTGGATACTTCCGGACGAAGCCGATTCCACCTTGCGGCTCGGCAATGGCATTCGGCAATGCCTGTTCAACCAGATGCAGTTGCAACAGGTCCTTCAGTGCCGAGCGGTCCTCGGTTTCCAAAACCGACCGCAGGACTGAATCGGCACCGATCCGCTCGACCAGCGCTCGCTTGCGCTTGGCTCGTGGGCCAATCTGCCTCAGAACGTCTGCAATCGGCATCGCCAGCCGATAGGGGCATTCCGGTTTCGGCCAGGGCTTACCGGTTTTCAATCGAGGCGGAAGCGCGGGCAGCATGACTTCGCCAATGGGCTTCTGGTAGTAGCGTGAGCAGAAATCCGTGAGTTTCAGCCACTCGGCCGACAGCGGAGCCAGGTCGTGCAGCACCTCGACCACGGGTTTGAGTTTGCTTTCGGGTACCTCTGAATGATCGGCGAGTTCAACGATGACACCGACGGTATGACCTGACCGCTGCGCTCCCTGAGCCATGCGACCAAATGGAACAATGACGCGAAGTCCAGGCAGCGGTTCTTGTTCCGGCAAGCAGAGGTAGTCGAACAGACGCGCAAGCGGCACATCCAAAGCCACACGGGCTATCAGCATGGCAGGACTGCTTCACCCGAACGATGTGATGTCATTTCTAGAGAAATGGCCGTAACTACCGATCGCAGCATGGCTTTCCGGGTTTTCTCACATTTTCTGTGGGTAAATCTGTGGGTAAATCTGTCAAAGTATCGTAACTTACCCACGCAAAAGGACTTTCTGCCCAAGCACAAATTCAGAGCACGAGAAAATTTTCATTCTTTTCATTGACTTGCAACACCTCCCGAGGGAACCCCTTGGAAAGCCGCGCCAATGCTAGGGATAGCGAGGGTACTGTGCATAACTGCCTGAGCGCACACCAAAACTGCACAACGTCCATTGGCACTGATCCATAGCGAATGGGCCGTCGAATCACATGCCTCAAGCGCGGCAGCGCAGCATTGCCTAAGGCCGGTGGTAGGCGGGACTCAGTTCCCGAACGGCGCTTGCCAACGCATCAACGGCTTGCGGTGTTGCGAACTGGGAAATGCCGTGTCCGAGATTGAATACATGACCCGAACCCTGACCAAAATCGGCCAGAACCGCGCCGACCTGAGCCCGAATCGCTGCGGGGCCAGAGAACAGGGCGGACGGGTCAAGATTGCCCTGAATCGCAACTTTGTCGCCAACCCGCGCGCGCGCCTGACCAAGACTCGTTGTCCAATCGACCCCGACACAATCGCATCCCGTTGCTGCGATCGCCTCGAGCCACTGTCCGCCGCCCTTGGTAAAGATGATCGAAGGGATGCGCTGGCCATCATGGTTTTTCTTCAGTCCGCGCACGACGTGGTCCATGTACGCAAGCGAAAATTCACGATAGGCGCCATGTGAGAGGTTGCCACCCCAGGTGTCGAAAATCATGACCGCCTGGGCGCCTGCTTCGATCTGCGCATTCAGATAATCCACCACTGCAGCGGCATTCACCTCGAGAATGCGATGCAACAAAT
>CANIIN010000450.1 GCA_947467405.1 Betaproteobacteria bacterium
ACCTCGGACAAGGTGTCGCTGTGTGACGGCAACCTCGCGCCCAACGACGCCGGCCTGTACGTGGGCGACATCGAAGTGCGCGCCGACCGCCACTGCACCATCACCGGCGGCATCGTGCTGGGACACGTGCGCGTGGGCAAGGATGCCGCATTCTACAACCTCGGCGCGTCGGTGCTGGGCAACGTGGTCGCCACCGGCGCGGCGCAGGTGCGCTTCAATGTGCCCAAGGATGCGCCGCCGCGGCAGCGCCAGAAGACGCTCCTCGCCACCGCGGACAAAGGCCTGCCGCCGTTCGTGGCCGGCAGCGTGGAACTGCGCGACGGACGGCTGGTCGATCAGAGCGTGTTCGTCGACGGCCTGCTGATCGGCCGCGACCTCAACATCACCGGCAACACCGCCACCAACTCGCGCGCCGCCGTCGTGCTGTGCACCACCAACTGGTGCAAGCGATCGATCATCGTCGGCGGGCGCATCGGCATCCGCGAAAACAGCGACAACGTCACGCTGCAGATCAACAACACCTTCGCCTACGGCAACCTCAACTGCGTCAACAACAAGCAGCCGGTGACCGTGCCGGACAACAGGGACAGCGACCTCGCGGATCCCGCCCTCAAGTGGCCGGCCAGGAACGTGGTCACGCGCCAGTCGTTCGACGAGTGCGCCGGGTTCGCGCGACCGTGGACGGCGTCGTCATTCAAGGGCGCGCTGAGCGCCGAGGCGAACGCAGAGCCCGCCGATGGCGCCCGGGCGAACAAGCCCGCCAAGGCCGAGCGCGCCGCCAAAGCGAAAAGGAAGCACGCAGCGTAATGGCGTCGGACGCCATCCCGCGAGGCTAGTCGGCGCGCGGCTTGTTCTGCTGCCAGCGCGACAGTTTGTCGCGCGCGCCGTTGCGGTCCGGGTTCATGTAGTCGTCGTGCCCGGCGGACTTCGCGGTGAGCTCGATGACATAGCCATTGGGATCGCGGAAATAGATCGAGTCGATGCCGCCATGATCGGCGATGCCACGCGTCTCGATGCCGGCCTGGCGGCCCTTGTCCAGCATGGGCTGCAACTGCTCATGCGGCACCTCGAGCGCGATATGCAGGTCGAAGTCGTGCTGCGGCTTGAAATCGAACGGACTCTCCGGCGCCTCGAAGAACGCCAGGCACGAGCCGTCATCCATGGCATAGAACGAATGCAGCACATGGGTGGCGCGCCCGGTCTTGGTCGCAGTGATCTCGAACGCGTTCACCAGTTTCAGACCGAGGAAGTCCTCGTAGAAGCGGCGCGTCTCCTCGGAATCGCGGCAGCGGTAGGCGTTGTGATGCAGACCCTTGATCATGATTTCCCCATTTCCCACTTTTCAAGTGGTTCCAACTGGTTGATGCATTCAATCCGTTTGACCCCGCCGCGCCCCCTGAACAGCGGCGCCTGCACACGCTCCACCCCTAGTATGAACCCCATGCGAATCGGACAGCCAGCGCGCCTGGAATCACACGGCCCTGCTTAGGTATTTCTATCCTGTTATCAGCAACCTGAGGCCGAATCCGGCATTCCGATACCAATCGACAGACAGTGGATTCGACGGCATGACAAGCACCTGTCAACTTGCCAACCACACCCATTATTTTAGACACCCGTCTGCCACCAACACTCCTGCCGTGGCACAATGCCAAAAGTTGTATAAATGTCAAAAATTGTATAAAAGCGGCATTTAGTATGGCGCTGAACGTGCAGATTCGTCGACACCACACTCTCAAAAGGCACTCCATGAAATCGTTTCAAAAAGGCTTCACACTGATCGAACTGATGATCGTGGTTGCAATCATCGGCATCCTGGCAGCGGTTGCATTGCCCGCCTATCAGGACTACACCGTTCGCGCCAAGGTATCGGAGCTGATCCTGGCCGCGTCCGGCGCGCGCACCGCGATCTCGGAAAAGTTTGCACTCGACCCGCAATCCACCGCATCGATGGGTAGCGGCGTGACCATCACCGTGGTCGGCAAGATCGCCACGGCCGACGTGAGCGACCTCGGTGTCATCGTTGTGTCCGGCAGCACCGCGAGCACCTCGACCGGCCAGGCCGTTACGCTGACCGTGACACCGACCCCCAACACCACGACCGGCACGCTGACCTGGTCCTGCGCAGGCGTCCCGGCCAATTACATGCCGGCCACCTGCCGCTGATCGCTTCAGCAGTACGGCAAAAGAAAAGCCCCTCTTCGGAGGGGCTTTTTTCATGGGCGCGTCGGCACGTCAACGCGCCGATTGCACCTCGGGTCGCCGCGTTCGGGACGGCGCCTGAAACTAGGACGGCACCCGCCCCCAGAACAACCCGGTCTGCAGCGTGAACGAGCCGTCTTCCTCGATGGCCAGCGCGTCGCGCACTTCCTGCGGCGCCTGGATCTGCAGGCCGCGGATCATGGCGATCTTGTTGGGTGGCGTGTGCATGCGCTCCACCCACGACATGAACTCCATGCGCGTCGGCCAGGCGGCGTGCTCGATGAGTTCGATGCCGACTTCGGCAAATAGGGCGCGCCACTCGCCGCCCGAGTAGTCGCGCACATGCGAGTGATCGCGCAGGAACTCGAAGCTCTGGATATGCGTATCCACCAGCGGCACCATCGACGATTCGACGTCGATCACCAGCACGTAGCCGCCGGGCCGCGTCACGCGGCGCATCTCCTGCATGGCCTTGGTGACATGGCCCCAGTGGTGCGCGCTGTAGCGCGTGGCGGTCACCGCAAAGCGGCCATCGGCGAACGGCAGCGCTTCGGCGCTGGCCTGTTCGGTGACGATGTTGGCAAGCCCTTTGGCCTGCGCCGCATCGCGCACGGTGTCGAGCATGCTCTTCGACGCATCCATCGCCACCATGCGCGCAAACGACGGCGCGAGATTGAAACTGAGGTGCCCAGCGCCGCAACCGATATCCAGCGCCTCGTCGCCGGCCCCGGCCACCTTGCCCACCAGTTCGCCCGCCCGCGCCAGGTCCGGGCCGGCGGCGTGCACCGGGCTGGCGAGATAGGCCGCCGCCTTGGGATCGAACTGATTGTTGACGGATTGCGCGTGGGTGAATGGCTGCTTGGTCATGTCGTCTTCTCTTTCAATCATCGGGCCGCATCTACGCCCGACGCA
>CANIIN010000451.1 GCA_947467405.1 Betaproteobacteria bacterium
CCCGTTCATACGAAACACCGCGGCATCTGCATCCCGTACGGGGCGCCAATGCTGGCCTGCCCTGCGCGGTCAACTGCTCCGGCCTCCCATCCAAGCGCTGCATTGCGCTTCGATTATGTCACAAACGAAATGCCGAAAAACCGGTTGACCTGTATTTTTATACAGTACCGGATTTTTGGCAAGGGATATCGGCAAATCAGCGGTTTAAGCCATGCAGCGGCGTGGCCAATCCGAAGCGACGCACAATTCGGCCGGCGCCCTCACGGGGCGCGCATCACCTCGACCAGGGTGTTCCAGTCGTCGTCCGTCATGAAGCGATCGCCGCCTCGATAGACCGACACCTGCGTCAGCAGGCTGCCGTAGCGCTGTCGGATGCCATGGGCAACATCGCGCGCGCTGCCCAACACCGCCATCTGATCAACCAGATCATCGGGAACCAGGCCGGCCATCTTCTTCCACTCGCGCTGCCGGCTGAGTTCCCGCAGACGCGGACCGAGGTCCTCGAATCCCAGCGACGCCAGCACGTTGCGGTAAGTCGGCGTCGAACCGTAGAAGGAAATGATGTCGCGGAAATGGTCACGCAGCGCACGCAGTTCAGCGTCGTCGTGCGCAACGCCGGAGAACACGCTGCAGGAAAATCGCATCGACGAAGTCACGCCGGCCTTCTGGCGCGACTCCTCGATGGCAGGCATCAACTGATCACGGATAACCGTCGGCGTGGTGAAGGCATGGAAATTCACGCCGTCGGCAACGCGCCCGGCATGGCGCAGCAATTCCGGCCCCACGGCCGCAATCCAGACCGGAATGGGCCCCGCACCGGCCGGCAGCGGCTCGGGCACGAACTCCGGATTGGACAGGTTCGAGCGGAAGAATTCACCGACATAGTTCGGGGAATCGCCGTCCCGCCAGGAACGCCACAGTTCGCGCATGCAATCGACGTATTCGGCCAGCGGCTTGCCGGCGCCTTGCCAGTTCATGCCGTAACGGCGTTCAATATGCGCCTTCACCTGGGTACCCAGGCCGAGCACCATGCGGCCCCCGCTGATGCTGTGTATGTACCAGGCGGATTTGGCCATGACGTACGGCGAACGACCGAAGGCCACGGCGATGCCGGTGCCGAGTTCGATGCGCTCGGTCGCCATCGCCGCCGTCACCAGCGGAAGAAAGGGTTCGTAACTCGCTTCGGAAGCGAAGAACGTCTTGAAACCAAGATCCTCTGCCCAGCGGGCGGCCTTGGTTACGCTGGCGTGATCGCCATGCGGTTTCAGTCGGGTTTCGAGTTCCATGGCGGAATTCTAGCAGCATGCGCCAGCGCCTCTTTCTTGCCGATTCGCCATGCCGGTCCGTCTGGAGTGCATGATGACGCTGGAGAACTCGAAGGACACAATACAATTCATGGAGATGAAATGAACGAAACCAATCAGACCAGGCAGGAAGTCGTGGTCGTCGATGTCAGGATCCCCTTCACTTCGATGGTATCGCTGATGGTCAAATGGGCCATCGCCGCGGTGCCGGCCGTGCTGATCCTGTTTCTTCTCGCCGGCATGCTGTCGATGCTGTTCGGAGGCATCTTCCATTGGAGCATGTGGCGCGGCGGCATGACCTCCTGACAGTCCCGCCCGCGTCGCACCGAGTTCATGTGCAGGTCGAAAAACTACAGTAGACTGATGCGGCAGGCTTGACGAATTGGCTCCCTGGGGAGGAAGCGGTACATGAATGTCATCTGGCGTTTTTTTGTAGACGAAAGCAACAACTGGAAGTGGCAACAACTCTCTGCGGACAAGACGGTCGTGGCGGAATCGCCGACGGGATTCGCGGAATATGAAGCCTGCCTGGCCCACGCCAAGAGCAACGGCCACGTTTACCTGCCCTCCCAGGGCCAGCGCATCCAGATCAGACCGCACCGCTTCTGACCGCCACGCTCCCGACAGCGTTGGGGTGAGCACTACTGCCTCATTCGCAGCGAGATCAACGCACGGCATTGGCGTCACCGGCACTTGAGTCGACGCCCGAGAGGCCGTTTCTGACTAAGGAAGCGCTGATCAAGTCCAGAAAATCAGCATGCCTTGAAAAGCTTCCCTCTGAAGTGGGGGATATACAGGGGGGCATGCCCCCTTGTTCAGTGAATCCCTAGCTTCCGCCCAGATCCGACCCCGCCAGGAAGCGTTCAATACTGGCAGCAAATTCATCCGGCCGGTCTGTGAAGAGTGCGTGCCCTGCCTGTTCGATGCACTCCACTCTGCAGCGCGGCATCACCTTTTGCATTTTTTCAGCCAGATCGCGCGTCACCACCCGGCTCTTCGCGCCGTACTGAAGCAAGGTGGGCGTGTGAATCTCGCTCACCAATTGCCAAAGATCCGGCATGGAAGCGGTGGGACGTTTGCCGCGCAGCAGCGCCGGATCGTATTTCCAGGTGTATCGCCCGCTGCTGGTGCGACGTATGCCGTGGTGCACGCTTTCCTCGACCAGGTCCTTGGGCGCCATGGACATGATCTTCGCCAGATAGTCGATGGCCTTTTCCGGTGAATCGAAATCGCCCGGTGGCGGGGTCTCGGAAATGCGCGACAGGTCGGTGCCCTCGGGCACCGGCGGGCGACCCGCGGTGATGTCCACCAGCACCAGCCGCTCCAGATCCTCCGGGTGACGATGCGCGTAGAGCATCGACACCATGCCTCCCAGCGAATGGCCGATCAGCGTAAAGCGCTTCAGCCCGCGCTCCTTGATCACCGCGCGCAGGTCGCTGTAGAACTCCTCGAGGTGATAGCTGTCCTCGTGCCCCCACTCGCTGTCGCCATGACCGCGCTGATCGATGGCCAGCACGTGGTAGCGATCGCCGAAGCGGCGGCTGAAGTCGTTCCACACATGCGCATGCAGGCGTACGCCATGCACCAGCACCACCGGATGCCGGCCGTGGTTGCCCCAGTCCAGATGATGCAACTTGACGCTGTCACGGACGACGAAATGACTGTTGGCGCGATGCATTTTCATGAATGGCTATCCGGTACGGTTTTCGTTTGAATCATGTCGATCTCCCCATTTGCAACAATCTGTGCCTCTTTTCAGGCAGTCTTCGTGCCCATCTGATCCAACCCGA
>CANIIN010000452.1 GCA_947467405.1 Betaproteobacteria bacterium
CTCGCTCTGCGACTGACCAAGGACGGCCTGAATGTGTCACAGGATTCCGGCAGCCTTGATGCGGCCATTGCCGTGGAGGACCGCAATCAGGTTCTCTGCATCGGACCGTACCTGAAGGAAGGCGCGACCGCATTTCTCGAGAAGCGCGCACCGAATTACCTCGACAACTGAGCAGTTGCGATCCTGCCATCCGGTACGAGGCGCCAGCAACTGCCTGGCGCCTCTTCCAGCAAGCTACTTCTTCTTGCTCTTGTTCAGCACCTTGTCCACGAGATCCGAGTTATCCCGCATCATGAGGGGCGTATTGACGAGGCGCTCGATATTGCGGCCGCTCTGCTTGTCGAGGTCATAGCAGAGCTCGACGGCCAGCTTGACTGCGCCGATGACTTCCGCGGGACGAGAGACAAGACGCTGGCAGAACGCCCAGACTTCCTGATCGAAAGTCTCCTGCGGATACACGGCCTGCACGAAGCCGGCGATCTGTGCCGTCTTCGCATCGATCTGCTCACCCATTCCGAGCCATTTGGCCCAACCGATGCCGCACAGGCGGGTGAAGCGGCTCGTCCCGCCGCTGCCTGCGATCACACCGATATCGATTTCGGGCAGTCCGAATCGCGCCCCTTCGGCGGCGAGGCGAAAATCGCATGCACCGGCCATCTCGACTCCGACGCCGAGGCATGGCGCATGAATGGCCATCACGATCGGTTTCTCCACCGCCTCCAGTTCGTCGAACAGCACGTGCAGGGGAATCCGGTAATCACGACGCAGGTTGACCGTGGACGTCTTGGGCTCCTTCTTGGACATGGAACTGCCCATCAGGTCTATGCCCGCCGTGAAATACCGCCCGGTCGACTTGATCAGCAGGACGCGCAGATCATCCCGGTCACGCAGGTCCTCGAGAGCGCCGCGCAATACGCCGAGCATCTCCTGATTGACCGCATTGAGCTTCTCCGGTCGATTCCAGGTCACTGTCACTACACCGTCGCGATCTTCGCGAAGCGCCGCTTCACTCATCTTGATTCCCCTTTTTTTGATTGACTCATTTGGACTGATTGCATGCGCTGAATACCAGAAATTCCGCCGCGCGCGCGCCATGCGGCGGAACACAAAAAGCCGCAAGGACTAGCCGCGCTTGAACAGGCCCATCAGAGTCGCCTTGGCGAGCGTGTTGAAATGCAACTGAAAGCCGACGACCGCCGCCGACGTATCCGCCGTCACTGGCAACGCGTCCACGCCGACGGCATGGACGGTGAAGAGGTAACGATGCGGATGATCCCCCTCTGGCGGGCAGGGTCCACCGTAACCGGGCTTGCCGAAATCGGTCCGCACCTGCAGCGCCTTGGCCGGCAACCCGCCCGGCGCAGTGCTGCCGGCGCCCAACGGCAGTTCTGTCGCATTAGCCGGAATATTCACCACGACCCAGTGCCAGAATCCGCTGCCAGTCGGCGCATCGGGGTCAAAGCATGTGACGGCAAAACTCTTCGTTCCGGCCGGCGCGCCTTCCCATTTCAAATGGGGCGACTGATTTCCTCCGCCGCAACCGAAACCGAAATCGGTCGACAGGATGTGATTCATGGCGAGATAGTCGCCATCCTTGAAACTGCTGCTGCTGAGCTTCATGATCTCCTCCCTCTCCGGAATGATGCAAACGAACCGTCTCTCGTGCAGGCAGACGAATCATGTCGAATGATAAGCCGCTTCACTTCAGATTGCTGACCCAGACACTCAAGGTGCCAATCGGGAAGAATCGGTTGCGCGCCGCGTGGTGGATGTCATGACGGGACTGGCCGCGGCCACCCGCAACATGCTGGAACGGCCCTCCGCCTGATCCGCGTCGGCCGCTGTGGCCACAGGACCGGCCGAGGTTTGTTACAAGGGCGCGGTGTGCCGACCGATAAAGTCGACCATGGCCTGCGAAAATGGATCGTTCTGGTCGCCAGCGACCATATGGTGAGCATCACCGATTTCGACGAACTCGCCGCGCGGGAACATCTGCACGAACTCAGTGGCCGCCTCGGGCGTCACCAGTTCGCTCTTGCCGCCGCGCAAAATGAGCGTCGGTGCATCGACAAGCCTGGCAGCGGCTTCCATGCGCCGGGCCAAAGTCGCCATGTCATCCTCCGAGCCGCCACGCTGCATGGCCGGATCCCAATGCCAGTAAAGGCGCCCATCCTTGCCTTCGCGCAGGTTCTTTCTCAGACCCGACAAGTCCTTGGGCGGCTTGCGGTGCGGCAGGTATTTCGCCACGGCCAGTCCGGCTTCTTCGAGGGAATCGAAGCCGCCAACGGTTCCGTTCATGAATCCGGCGATGTAATCGACGCCCTTGGTGCTGAGTCGTGCGGTCACGTCCACCAGAACGAGGCACGAGATGGCAAGCGGCGGCGGCTCTGCTGCCGCAAGAAGCGACACCATGCCGCCCAGCGATGCTCCGACCAGCGCAGGCGTGCAACCGATCTGCTCCACGACGCCGCGCAGATCGTCGCAGTAGGCTTCAAGGGCATAATTGCCATCCGCCGACCACGCGCTGTCACCATGGCCACGCAGATCGAGCGAATAAGCCCGACATCCGACCCTCGCCAGGGCGGCCGCGGCCTTGCCCCACGCATGACGCGTCTGCCCACCGCCATGCAGCAGCATGACCGGCATGCCGCCCTCTGGACCGGCAAAACTGGCCGCAATGCGATGTCCGCCGTTGACGATAAATTCCCGATGCCTCATTCCAACCTTCGCTTTCATTCTTGCGGTCTGCTGACGTAATCCATCTGGACAGGGAGATGACACCCTCTATCCGCCGCCGGTCAGCCACAGAGACAACGTGCATTGCGCAAAGCCGTACGACCCGTTGATCTGGATCAATCACTTGAATCCGGCATGCATCTACGATGATTATCAATACGGATTCTAGCCTGCCGAACAGAAACAACGTCACTTGCTCCCACTATGCACTGAATCGACATGACAAGGAGTTGAACCATGTACAAGAGAATCCTGGTCCCGACCGATGGGTCAAAACTGTCTGACAAAGCCATCAAGGAAGCAGCCAAACTCGCCAAACTCGCGGGAGCAGACCTGCTGCTGCTGCACGTTCGTCCAC
>CANIIN010000453.1 GCA_947467405.1 Betaproteobacteria bacterium
CATGAATGTTCGAATGGCCAGCCGGCTTGGATGGACGGCTACCTGGCGACGGCTGCCTTCCTGCGCACGACCTTGACCGGTTTGCAGGTCGCGGCAGACGTATCAATGCAGGGCTGGCCCTGGCAGCACTGGTCGAGCAGAAAATCCATCAGCGACTGCATCTGTGTCATGTCGGCGCGATAGCGCAGGAAGCGGCCTTCGCGCTGCTGCGTCACCAGGCCGCAGCGCTGCAGTTCCTTGAGGTGGAACGACAGGGAATTGGGCAGCACGCCCAGATCGGCAGCGAGATCACCGGGATACAGTCCCTCGGGACCAGCCACCACCAGTTTCCTGAACACGTTAAGGCGACTGGCCTGCGCCAGTGCGCCCAGCGCGCCGACGGCCTTGTCTTCGGTCATGCGCGCCATCACGCCGCTCCCTTGTCGACGACTGAACGGCTGACCGGCAGCCGCAAGGTCATGAACCAGCACACCAGCAGCATCGCCGCCGAGCCGATCAGCGCAACCATCAAGCCGCCCCACTGGTAGAGCAAGCCCGACAGCAGCGTGCCGCAAAACCGGCCGAGGGCATTGGCCGCATAGTAGAAGCCGACGTCCTCGGCCGCCTTCTCCGAGCCGGCATAGGCGAGGATCAGATAACTGTGCACGGACGAATTCACCGCGAAGGCGAAACCGAAAGCGCTCAAGCCACCCACCACCCACCATTGCAGATGGGGAACCTGCGCCCACACCGCCACGGCGATGGCGGCGGGAATCATGGCCAGCACCGCCGACCACCAGCGCGCTGCCGGCACTTCCCTGCTCAAACCGTCGACACTGCGTTTCACGATCTGCGGCGCCAGGGCCTGCACCAGGCCGTAGCCGATGGTCCACGCCGCGAGAAACCCCCCCACCATGGTGAACGTCCATCCCACGGAATACAGAAACACCGGCACGCCGACCACGAACCACACGTCGCGTGCGCCGAACAAGGCGACACGCGCTGCGGCCAGCGCATTGATGCCGGGATTCTTGGCGAACAGTTCCTTGGCGGATTTGGAAGCCTTGCTCTTGCCCATCATGGGCGGCAGGCTGAACACCACGCCGACCAGCACCAGCGCCAGCAGACCGGCCATGGTCCACAGCGACCCCTTGAATCCCAGCGTCTGCAGCAGCAACCCGCCGAGAAAGAAACCGAAGCCCTTCATGGCATTCTTGCTGCCGGTGAACCACGCCACCCACTTGAACAACTGGCCGCTGCCCTGATTCTTCGCCGCGGCCTGGGTGATCTTGATGGCCGACTTGCTGGCGGTCTTGGTCAGGTCCTTGGCCACGCCGCAGACACCCTGCGACAGCACCACCCACGCCACCGACATGGTGGCCGTCCAGGCCGGATCGAGCAGGGACAACAGGGTGAATCCGCCAATCTGCGTGACCAGTCCCACCGTGAGCATGCGCGCGATGCCAAAGCGCGTGGCCAGCCAGCCGCCGATCAGGTTGGCCAGCACGCCGGCCGCCTCGTAGAGCAGAAACAGGAAGGCCAGCGTGAACGGCGAATAGCCCAGCTTGTAGAAATGCAGCAGCACCAGCATGCGCAGGGCGCCGTCGGTGAGCGTGAAACCCCAATAGGCGGCAGTGACGATGGCGTAGTTGCGCACGGCGCTGCTCATGCTCAGATGCCAACGGTCTTCATGTGGCAGGCCAGATCCACCATGCGGCAGGCGTAGCCCATTTCGTTGTCGTACCAGGCATAGACCTTGAGCAGCGTGTCGTCGGTCACCATGGTGGACAGCGCATCGATGATGGAACTGCGCGTATCGCGCGCATAGTCGGCGCTGACCAGCGGACGGGTTTCGTAGCCGAGAATGCCGGCCAAGGGGCCCCTGGCCGCCGCTTCAAACAACGCATTGACCTCTTCGGCCGTGGTCTGGCGGTTCAGTTCGAAGACGCAGTCGGTGAGCGAGGCGTTCAGCACCGGCGCGCGTACCGCATGACCGTTCAGCTTGCCCTTCAATTCCGGATAGATCAGGGCGATGGCCGTGGCGCTGCCGGTGGTGGTCGGCGCGAGGCTCTGCATGGCGGAGCGCGCGCGGCGCAGGTCCTTGTGCGGCGCGTCCACCATCAGGTTGGTATTGGTGGGATCGTGAATGGTGGTGATCTGGCCGTGCCGAATGCCGATATTCTCGTGAACCACCTTCACCACCGGTGCGAGGCAGTTGGTGGTGCAGGAGGCCGCGGTGACGATGCGGTTTTTTGCCGGATCGTATTTTTCGTGATTGATGCCGACGACGATGTTCAGCACGTCGCCCACCTTCACCGGCGCCGCCACGATGACGCGCCTGGCGCCGCGGTCCAGGTGTCCCTGCAGCGTTTCCGGGGTGAGGAACTTGCCGGTGCATTCCAGTACCACATCGACGCCCAGGTCACCCCAGGGAATGTCCGCGGCCAGCGCATGCGAGGTAAACCCCAGCTTGTGGCCGGCTATCGAGACGGCGGACTCGCCCTCCGACCGGATATCGGCCCGCCACCTTCCCTGCACGCTGTCGAACGCCAGCAGGTGCGCTGTCGCCGCGGCGCCCCCCTTGATTTCGTTGAGATGAACCACCTCGAGACGATTGCCTGCGCGCGGGTCATCCGATTGCCGCTCCGCCGCCCCCATGGCGGCGCGCAGCGCCAGACGCCCGATACGACCCATGCCGTTGATGCCGACTCTCACCGCAAGACTCCTCAATTCGATGAATGAACGATTCTTGAATTATCGAACCGCATTGTGACAGCTTGATGACATGAAAAGAGGTCGCCTGACGGCTCGCTGATGGGTTGCGCCAACCCGGAGGCGCGACCGACGTCAGCATCCACGTCCGTCCTCCGTCCTCCATCTTCCGTTGTCATTTTGATTGCAACATTTCCTTCACCGCACCGTAACAATGCCCTCGCACACTACCGCCGTTTGCTGATCAATCCCGCAAACAAACTCTCCATCAAACAACTGGGACGGCCGGCATGAGCGAATCCATCACCATCAACAAGTTGAGCAGGACGTTTGACCGGACCAAGGCGCTGGACGCCGTGGACCTCACCGTGCGCAAGGGAGAGATGGTCGCCCTGATCGGCG
>CANIIN010000454.1 GCA_947467405.1 Betaproteobacteria bacterium
CAACGGCGGCTGGCAGTGGGCGGCGTCGACGGGCTGCGATGCGCAACCCTACTTCCGCATTTTCAATCCGGTGACGCAATCGGAACGGTTCGATGCCGAAGGCAAGTTCATCCGCCGCTATGTGCCGGAGCTGGCCAAGGTGCCGGCCAAGCGCATCCACGCACCCTGGACCATGGGCCTAATTGAGCAGCAGACGTCAGCGTGCGTGATCGGGCGTGACTATCCGGCCCCGGTGGTCGATCACGATATCGCGCGCAAGATCACGCTGGAGCGCTACACCGCAGCCCGAAGCGCCAAGGGCTGAGGGCTGCGTGCCCACCGCACTATCCTTCGCGGTGCGCCGCGTCAGCGCGTCTGAGGAACCACACCAGCACGATCAACCCGGCGAGCAGCACGCTGGTCGAGCCCAGCGCAAGACCGAAGCCGCCGCTGACGTCGTAGGCCACACCCATGAGGAACGGGCCGAGCAATCCGCCGATTTCACCGGCCGTGAAGTACAGCCCGCCCGCCGCACCGGCGTTCTTGGTACCCACGCCGCGCGTCTCGATCAGCACCATCATCACCACCGCGGTGAGCGCGCCGCGCGTCAGGCCCTGCAGCACCAGGCCGACGAGCATCACGGGACCGCTGGAGAACTGCAGCAGGATGGTGGCGGCGAGCGACGCGGTGAACAACAGCGCCAGGACGCGGAAGCGCCGCTCCGGCGAGGCGAAGCGCCCGAGGATGGGCGAGGCAAAGATCCCCACCAGCGGCGGAATCGACGCCCAGTAGCCGGCCGCCTCGCTGCCCATGCCGCCGTGACGCAGCAGTTCCGGCAGCCAGTTGTTGAAGGCGTGGGTGAAGGCGAACGAGCCGACGTTCATGAGCATGACGATGCGCACCGCCGGCAGCGCGAGCAGTGCACGCAACGTCTCCAGTTGCGGCGTCTTGTGCTCGGCCGCCGCGTGGCGCTCGACCTCGCGCGCCGCCGGATGCAGGTTGACCAGCCACCACAGCAGCGTGGCGGCGAGCATCGCCCCGGCATAGGCCAGCATGACGTGGCGCCAGTTGCCGTGGAACAGCGGCATCAGCACCGAGT
Organism: Betaproteobacteria bacterium; assembly: GCA_947467405.1. Lineage (GTDB taxonomy): Bacteria > Pseudomonadota > Gammaproteobacteria > Burkholderiales > SG8-39 > CAIYPG01. Next base: position 1,079 of record CANIIN010000454.1, read on the forward strand.
GCGTGAGTGTCAGCGAGAGGATGGCGCCGACGGCCACGCCGGTGATGATGATGCCCATGGCGCGTCCGCGTTCCGCCGGTGCGAACCATTGGCTCACCAGCTTGGGCGACCCAATGGAGATCAGCGGACCGCCGAGGCCGAAGATGCCCACCGCCAACAGCAGGGTGGTGAAGCCCCCGGCTTCGGCGCGCAGCACGCCCGACAGGATGATGAGCACGCCGGCGACAAGGATGCCGCGCCGCACGCCGTAACGGTCGATGAACGCCCCGCACAGAAAGGCCGAGCCGATGTACACCAGTTGCCAGGTGCCGAGGATGAAGCCCATGGCGGAGTTGCTAATGCCGAGGTCGGCCGTGATCTGCGCCACCAGCGGCGCCATGGAATTGGATGTCAGGCCGAAGCCCAGGTACGCCAGCCACCCCGTCGCGAGCATGACCCAGCGGTAGGGATGAGGCGTATAAACAGCGTCTGCGACAGGTGAATTCAAGACATCTCTCTTTGTAGATCGTTTATTGGCGAGGCTCTTCGGGCCTTTGCGGAGTGATCCCCGGCAACGGAAGCCCGCTGGACTGCCGACCGGCGGACGGCGCCCGCCCTATTTGAACAGCTTCTTGACGCCTTCCACGGCGATCTTGGCACCCTCGGCGATGGCGCCGCCGATTTTCGAGACGACATTGCCGGTGCTGCGCATCAACGCGCCCCACACCTGCTTCATCGCCGCGTCGGGACTGGCGCCGCCTTCGCGCTTGCCGATGTCGCGCAAATGCAGGTCGGGCACCGGGGACGACACGGTTTGACCCGCAGTCACAACTGAGGTCAACGCCGTGTTCACGTTGACCCGGGCGTCCCGAATGTACAGGTTCTCGATGATCAGTTTCTTCTTCGACGCGGAGTCATCTTTCTTGCCGCCGGAGAATCGCGCGACATAGGACTCGATGTTCTTCTGGATCGTTTCCAGGTTGTTGCCCGCGGCGCCGGATTCGTAGGTCACGTCGGGGGACTGGATGATCACTTCGTGAATCAGCACCACCTCGCCGGCGATCGAAGTCGGGTCCATGCGCAGCCGGATGGTGCCGACCTTGACCGACACCTGCGTGACCTCCGGGCCGAACTTCTCGATGCCGGCCTGTACCAGCGCATCGAGCGAATTGAACAACCAGAACGCGGCGCCCGCCACGATCATCAGCACGGCTCCGAGCAAGCCGAGCAGCGTCTTCCTTGACATGCCTTTGTCCCCCTCAGGATCACTGCAACATCCTGCCAAGCGTACCAGAGGTGAGCGAGCGGAATGCAGCGCCAACATTCATCGCCAACATTCGACGCCTCGGGATACCACGCCAGAGGGCAAGCCAACAATGAAAAACGGCCCGCAGGTTGCCCCGGGGCCGTCTTCTCAGCAGCACTCCTCGCGGAGTGCTGCGGGCTTTACGCCGCCTTCAGATTGCCGGCAGACTGCTTGCCGCGTTCCGTGACGATGTCAAAGCTCACCTGCTGGCCTTCGTTCAACGTTCCCATTCCGGAACGCTCGACGGCGCTGATATGGACGAATACGTCCTTCGCGCTACCCTCGGGCTGGATGAATCCGAAACCCTTGGTAGGGTTGAACCACTTTACTGTTCCAATAGCCATTCTGGCCTCCAAACATAGTCCGCGCACAACTCGGGCGCGGTAGCGAACAACTCGATCGTGGTGGATGGCTTGGTAGGTAGAACCGCCCGGAACCGGACGGGTAGCTTAGGAAGACAGGCCAGAACGTAGAGATTGCGGGCGCACTGTGCGCGCAAGAGGCGGCAAAGTCAATGTTTATCTTTCGCCTGATTTTCAGCCGAAATACCACTCTTTCAGCCGGAAACTGGCGGCGTTGACGCGATTCCGAGAAAACCGCGTATCTGTCCTAGCAGTTCTTCTTCCTGATAGGGCTTGCCGAGAAACGCGTTCACGCCGATTTCCAGCGCGTAATGGCGGTGCTTGTCGGCCGTGCGCGACGAAATGACGATGATCGGCACCTTCACCAG
>CANIIN010000455.1 GCA_947467405.1 Betaproteobacteria bacterium
GGCATGGACGAGGCCGCCGAGCGCGCTTTCTATGCAGACAACGTGACTTCCCTGCAGCACCACATGGGCCGCCAACTGAAGGGCATCCTGACGCCGGCCATCACCAATACCGAACGCACGCCACAACTGATCGCCGAGGCAGGACTGACCTATCACGCCGACTGGGTGCATGACGACGTGCCGGTGCCGATTCGCGTTGCAGGCGGCCGCAAGTTGATTTCGTTGCCCTACTCCTACGACCTGAATGACGCGCCGTTGTGGGATGGCCGTCCCTATGGCGGACGGTACTTCGTCGATGCCTGCAAGGCGGCATTCGACCGGCTCTACGCTGAAAGTGCCGACGGCGGCCGCGTGTTCTGCATCGCCCTGCACCCCTACCAGATCGGGCAACCCCATCACATCGGCCATCTGCGCGAGATCCTCGATCACATCTGCCGACACGATGGCGTCTGGCATGCCACCGGGGATGACATTGCCGATCACTTCATGGCGCATCACTACGATGCGCATCTGAAACATGGCGACGAGGTGGCCGCCGAAGCGACCGCCGTCGCCAAAGCCCGGCCAGCACGCGTGGCACGTCCGCGCGCATCCGAAGTCATCGCTTCCGCACCGCTTCCGGCATCACGCCAGCACGGCATGGATCAACGCCATGCCGCGTGGAATCCATTGCCGGCCCGCAAGCCGCTTCGCTGGCCGGACCATCGCGGTCTGGCGGTGGTGCCGCTCATCAACCTCGAAATGGTCGAAGATCCGTTGCCGGCCGGATGGCCGCAGATTCGCAGCGTCGGCGGCGGACTGATCCGCGACTTTCCGAACATCTCGCGCGTCTCGACACGCGAGTACGGTCATCGCGTGGGCATCTTCCGCATCCTTGAAGCATTGAAGGTGCGCGGCATCCGCCCGACGGTCGCCATCGATGTGCTCACCGCCGAGCAATATCCGTCGCTGGTCACGGTACTGCGCGACGCGGGCAGCGAATTCGTGGCCCATGGCATTGCCGTGACGCGCCCCATCAGCAGCGCCATGAGCGTGGCCGCCGAGCGCGACTACATCGCAGAGACGCTGGAACGCCTGGAAACCTGCGGCATTCGCCCGACCGGCTGGTTCAGCCCGGAGTACGCCGAGTCCACCGTCACGCCGCAGTTGATCGCTGAGGCCGGGCTCGGTTACCTGTGCGACTGGGCCAACGATGAACAGCCGTACCGGATGAGTACGCCGGGCGACCTGGTTGCGCTGCCGCTGTGGGCGGACTTCGACGACCAGACCGTGCTCATCAACCGTATGTGCAACCTCGACATGTTCGAGGATCACTTCATCAAGGCGCTCGATCAATTGGCCATCGACGGCCGGCACAGCGCGCGCGTGCTGCATTACTGCGTGCGGCCCTGGATCATGGGATCACCGTTTCGCATCGACACCTTCGAGCGCGTGCTGGACCATGCCCTGTCTCGCGATGGCGTGTGGCTGCCGACCGCCGGCGAAGTCGTCGCAGCCTGGAGAAAATCCGGGCAATGAGTTCAGGCAGCGTGAACCGGCCACCCCGCGCAGACATCGGTTGCCATTACGTCCGCGTTCAGGAGCGGCTGGTCCACTACCGCCGCGCCGGTCACGGACCGGCAGTCATCCTGTTGCACCAGACGCCGCAGTCGTCGAAGACCATGGAACCACTGATGCAGCGGCTCGCCCCGGACTGCACCGCCATCGCGCTGGACAGTCCTGGCTTCGGTCTGTCCGAGCGTCTGCCGGGGGCGGTCTGGACCATCGATCAACTGTGCGACTGGCTGGCGGCCACGCTGGATGCCCTGGGCATCCGGCGCGCGGCGTTCTGTGGCCAGCACACCGGCGCCACCATCGCCACCGAGTTTGCGCGCCGCCACCCGGACCGCACCGCCTGCATCGCCGTGGATGGCTATACGGTGTTCACGCGCCCGGAGCGCGACAGCATCCTGCCGCACCAGCTATACCGGTTCACACCGGCCTGGGACGGCTCGCACCTGATCTGGGCCTGGTCGCGCTTTCGCGACGGCTGGATGTTCTTTCCGTGGTCCAACCGCAGCCGAGCCACGCGGCGCGACATGGACATGCCCGACGCCGCCCGCATCCAGTCCTGGCAGATCATGGAACTGCTTCGTTCCCGCGAGAACCATCTCGCCATCTATCCGCCGGTTTTTGATTGGGATGGCCACGAAGCGGCGCACGCCCTGCGCGTCCCGGCGCTGCTGGCCGGCACACGCGACGACCAGCTCTTTCCCCATCTGGACCGACTGGGCGACGTGCCGCCGAACGTGACACTGCTGCGTTTGCCGATCGGCGCCCGCGACGAACTGGAAACGGCGCAGATCCGGTTCGTTCGCGACCATCTCGACGCAGCGGTGACCACGCCACCTGCGCCGCCGGCCATCACGCCGGATGCCGACGGCACCCTGCGCACCTATGCCGCCGGACTGGCGGTGCAGACCATCCATGCCGGCGCCGCCGGCGACACGCTACTTGCGCTGCATGGCGCGGGTGAATGCGGCGCCCAGGCGCTGCACCGCGTACACAACCGCCACGCCGGACCCATCGTGGCCATCGACCTCCCCGGACATGGCGAGAGCGCGGGGAACGTGACAGCCCCAGCGGAATCTGCGCGACTCGTTGCGGCGGCCCTCCGTGAACTGGGCTTGCGACGCTGCCGGGTGTGGGGTCGAGGGTTGGGGGCGACTGTTGCCGTCGAACTGGCCCATCTGCGTCACACCGACATCGCCGGAATCGACATCGAGGAACTGCGCCATCTCGGCGCCGTCGAGAAGTCGGATTGGCCCGACCGCTACGCCGCGCCGATCATCCCGGCCTGGGACGGCACGCACCTGATCACGCTGTGGAATGAAATCCGCGATCGCGAATTCTTCGTGCCCTGGTTTCAGCGCACTCGCGACGCCATCCGGCAGGTCGAACCCGATGTCGATGCCGAGCGCCTGACGCAGAAGCTGTTTGCGGCGCTGCTGTGCAAGGATTGGCCCGGTGCACACCGCGCCTGGCTGGAATGGCCGGTCGAGCGTCTGGCCGGTTTGCCCTGCGCGGTCGACTTCGGCGCC
>CANIIN010000456.1 GCA_947467405.1 Betaproteobacteria bacterium
ACGAAGGCACGCACGACATCCATGCGCTCATTCTGGGTCGCGCCCAGACCGGAATTCAGGCATTCTTCTAGGTAGCGGCTGATCAAGTCCAGAAAACAAGCAGGCCGCGAGAAGCTTCCCTCTGAAGTGGGGCATACACAGGGGGCTTGCCCCCCTGTTCATTGAATCCCCAGGAAGATTCACAATCTGGCGTGGAAAGTACTCACGGATGCGGGCATTGACAGACCACACGCGACCCGATCCCGCGACAGCCGGGACAGCACAGCCGTCCCTTCCGCCCATGTCTGTTTCACATCTGATTGACTAGGCCGGATGCGCAAACGGACCCTGTCCCGCCCCGTCGAAGAAGCCCTGCGCCCGCGCCTGATGGGCGCCAAGGCCACAGCGGTACAGACGCCGACGCCCGATCTTTTCCCGATGGAACTCGAAGTCGCGCTGGATGCCGCTGCGGAACGCTTTCACAGTTCCCAGCACCTCGCTCAACCGGCAACTTCCCTCCCGACCCGGCATGCCGGACGGCGACGCGGTCGTTGAATCGGCGTTGTTGAATGCCGGGCGCAGGACACAACGGTGGTTGCGCTCGCGCTCCCCTGACCATTAACCGGGTTGTACGTTCAAACGAACTGGCTGATCCAACGCTCCAGCGAAGCCGCGTCCATCGCGCCTGACTGACGCCCCACCTCCAGACCATGTCGAAACACCGCCAGTGTCGGAATGGAGCGGATACCGAAGCGCGCCGCCAGACCCTGTTCTTCTTCGGTGTTGACCTTGGCCAGCCGGACACGCGGTTCCAGCTTCGCGGCCGCCTTTTCGAAGTGCGGCGCCATGGCCCGGCATGGGCCACACCAAGGCGCCCAGAAGTCCACCACCACCGGGATGTCCGATTTGCCCGTCTGCAGATCGAAATTGGCCGCATTGAGTTCCAGCGGCTTGCGATCGAACAGCGTTCCCTTGCAGCGTCCGCAGGTGCCGTGGTCGCCCAGGCGTGAAGACGGCACACGATTCACCGCATTGCAGTGTGGACAGGCGATATGCGTTGACTCGGTCATGAGGATTCCCAGGCTGAAGATCTTGTGTAACAGAGATGGGGTCGATCCGGCGGGAATCAAGCGAGCGCCACGCTACCCATCGGCCAGGCCTTGGCGTTTCCAACAACCCTCGCGCCCCCTTTCCAACGGGCATTCCAGTCTGCCCGTCGCCTGCCCAGCTTGCCCCGGCCGCAATTCCCCCCTGCCAGACACTGCCCGAGCCAGTATCATGGCGGCATGAAATCCACTGTCCACCCTCCATCCGACGCCGCCAAGCGCCAGGAAATCCCGCGCTGCAAGTGGTGCCTCGGGTCAGAGCAGTACATGGAATATCACGACAAGGAATGGGGTGTTCCGGTCCATGGCGAACAGCACTTGTTCGAATTCCTGACTCTCGAAGGCGCCCAGGCCGGCTTGTCCTGGTCGACCATCCTCGCCAAACGCGACAATTTCCGCGCGGCATTCGCGGAATTCGATCCAGCCAAGGTGGCGCGCTTCACGGCGCGCGACACCAACAAGCTGATGCTGAACGCCGGCATCGTGCGCAATCGCCTCAAGATCGAATCCACCATCAGCAATGCGCGCGCGTTCCTCGACGTACAGAAGGAGTTCGGCTCGTTCGACAGCTACATCTGGCAGTTCACTGGCGGCAAACCGTTGGAGAATCGCTGGAAGACCATGAGCAACGTGCCGGCCAGCAGTACCGAATCGGACGCCATGTCACGCGACCTGAAGAAGCGCGGTTTCCGCTTCGTCGGCTCCACCATCTGTTATGCCTTCATGCAGGCGGTGGGCATGGTCAACGATCACATCCTGACCTGCTGGCGCCACGCGCCCCTGACCAAGAAACGCTAGGCAAGCGCTGATCAAGTCCTGAAAATGAGCCCGCCTCGAAAAACTCCCCGCTGACGTGGGAGATATACAAGGGGGCTTGCGCCCCTTTGTTCAGTGAATCCCTGCAGCGCCAGCTGTCCGCTGCACAGCCCCGAACAACGATATTCCGTGAATCAACCGCAAAGAGGAAACGACATTATGAAAAACGTCCTGGTCATCGGCGCCACGGGTGATGTGGGCCAAGGCATCTGCGGCGAACTGATGAAGGCCGGTTGGCGCGTCATCGCCGCCGGACGCGCCGCGCCCAAGCTCGATGCGCTGAAGAGCCGCCTCGCCGCCAAGGGCAGTCTCGACTACGTGACCGGCGACGTCTCCAGCGAAAGCGGTGCCGCCGCCATGCGCGATGCCGCCCTCAAACTGGCCGGCACGCTGGACGCCGTGGTCACCACGGTCAACCCGGACAAGGGTGAACCGATGCCCATCCTGCAACGCAGCGCCGACGAACTGACGGAACTGCTGCGCGGGAACATCGTGGCGCACTTCGTCGCCGCCAAGACCTTCATTCCTGCCATCGTCAAAGGCGGCATGTACCTGTCCATCGGCGGCGGCATGGCCGACTTCATCGTTCCCGGCATGGGCGTGGCCAACGTCTGCCAGGCGGGACAGCGCAACCTGCTGCGCATCGTCGCCCGCGAAGCGCGCGGCGGCCCGGTCCACATCCGCGAACTGCTGCTGGTGTCGATGATTGCCGGTGAAAGCAATCGGGCCAAGGCCGAGCCGTCCTGGCTGACCGATGAGGATTGCGGTCGTCACGTGGCGGCCGTCCTGGCGCAACCGGACGTGTTTGCCGGGCCGATCCTGGCCGTTCGTTCGCGCGAGCAGGTCGGCAAACCCGAGCCGCAACCGGCGAAGTAAGCGCCGCAAGAAACCTTCGCGGCAGTGCGCCGGAGCACCGCCGCCGCCACTCAGGGGAGCACGAGGTGATGAGGTCGACATCCCGCTGCACCGATTGGACGATGATCCTCCTGCTGCTGGCGACACTGGCCGTCAGCGGCGCGGCGCATGCGCAGAGTGGCGCCGCCGAACGCGGCGAGCCGGACACCGTGATCCTGATCGCGGCGCCGAACCTCATCGATGCCCAATATCGCCAGACCGTCATCGTCGTGACGCCCGTCGAAGGAGACCGGCACATCGGCGTCATTGTCAATCGCCCCA
>CANIIN010000457.1 GCA_947467405.1 Betaproteobacteria bacterium
ACTTGCGGGCGGAAATCAAAAAAGGAAATTTCCGCGCCGACCTGTATCACCGATTGTCGGTGTTTACGATCGGCGTGCCGGCCTTGCGCGAGATGGATGACGACAAGGTGCAGTTGCTGGAGCACTTCGCCAGATTTTATGCGCAGCAGGCGCAACTCGTCCCCTTTAGTCTCGATGATTCCGGATTGAATTTCTGGCGGGGCTACCGCTTCCCCGGCAATGTTCGGGAATTGAGAAATATCGTTATTCGCCTGACCACCAAGTACGCTGGGCAGCGCCTCTCGTCAGAAGAACTTGAACCAGAATTCGATCTGGACTCGATCGAAGAATCATCCAGCCCGGGACTGTCAGCCAACCCCGACACGCTGGTTGAACAGGCACGGCGGCATCTTGAACAGCAACGAAATTTCAATCTGGACGAGATGCTCAAGACTTGGGAGCAAGGCTACATCGAAGCTGCCATGAAGATAACGCGCGGCAACGTCAGTCAGGCGGCGAAGGTGCTCGGCATCAACCGGACGACCTTGTATTCGCGGATGGAGTCCCTGCAGAAGCAGCCGTAGGAACACCTGACGGAATTTTCCATGCACATCGCGCCACGCCATGCGTCACCGATGGCAGAAATGCAATGGACGACACATACCCACAACAGCGCACCGGGATCCGCTCCTGAAACCCGGCATTTTCGGCATCGTGAGCAATCGTCATGTACCTGAGCCACTTCGGACTGAGTGAACCGCCCTTCCGGATCACTCCGCATACGGACTTCTTCTTTGACGGCGCCAATCGCGGGGCCACGCTCGAGGCCCTGCTGTATGCCATTACCCATGATGAAGGCATCGTCAAGGTCAGCGGCGAAGTCGGCAGCGGCAAGACCATGCTTTGTCGCGTTCTCATGGAGCGTCTGCCGCTGGAAGTCGAAACGATTTATCTCGCCAATCCGTCGCTTTCCCGCGAGGAAATTCTCTACGCCATCGCGGATGAGCTTCGTCTCGAACTGTCGGCGGAACGCGCAGGGCGCCTGCTTCGCGAGTTGCAGGATCAGTTGGTATCGATATTCGCGAAAGGCAAGCGAGTCGTCCTCCTGATCGATGAGGCGCATGCCATGCCAAAGGAAACGCTGGAGGAGATACGGCTTTTGTCGAATCTCGAATCCGGCCATCACAAATTGCTGCAGATCGTCCTGTTCGGGCAACCTGAACTGGACGAATTGCTCGGCTCCAACGACATGCGCCAACTCAAGGAGCGCATTACCCACAGCTTCCGCCTGGAGCCATTCGTCACCGGCGATATTGAGACATATATCGACTTCCGGATGCGCGCCGCGGGCTATAGGGGTCCGCGAGTGTTCACAGGCAGAGCGGTTCGAATGATCGCCGGGGCCTCCCAGGGACTGACCCGGCGAGTCAATATTCTGGCGGACAAGGCGCTGTTATCGGCTTTCGCCAGGAACACCCATGGCGTCACCGACAAGGAAGCGCGCGCCGCGATTCGGGATTCCGATTTCTACAAACCGCAGGCCGGTCTGAAGCGATTCCGGCTGGCGGCCGCCACGCTGGTCATTGGACTCGCCGTCGGGTTCACATGGGAACGGCTGTGGCACCCATCGACCTTGGTAGACGGCGCACCGACCGTGACTGGAAAGAATCCAGCGGCCAGTGAACAACGCCCGCTTGCTTCCTCCAGCACAGTGGTCACCACGGCAGTGCCTACACAGACCACGCCACAGGCGATCGCCCCTCACGTCGAAACACCGATGCGGCCCGTGAGCCCAGCCCCTGCCAACTCTGATGGCAGCATCCGTCCGCTGACTCCTGTAGCGGAGTCGCCGGCACCAGTCACCCAAGTTAACGCCGCCGATGGCATTCAGGATGGGCCTGTGCCCCCGGGAAGCGGAAAGCTGGCAATGCAGGTCTTTTCAGCTACCCAAGCATGGTTGAAGTCGGCACCCAAGGATGCCTATTCGCTGCAATTGAATACCGTTCGGGCTTCAGAAATGGCGAAAATGGAGAAGTTCCTGCAACGCGCGGCAAAAGTGGTCGCTGTTGACGACCTTCACCTTTACAGCGTCAAAATTGACGGCGTTCAGCACTATCGCGCCGCCTTCGGGCTATATCGAGATAATAGGGAATTAGTTAATGCAATCAATGATCTTCCGGACGCATTAAGGTCACAAAATCCCTACAAGAGGTCGATCGAGCGCATGCAAAGTCAGAACCGACAGTAGTTCGGAGGTTTTTTCATCCGCTTAAGCACTACAAATCAAATTCTTAGCCAATTCTGTTATATTGTTTTAACAGCATTAGAGGGTAGGAAATTTGGTGATGCTCAGAATGACTGGCACCACAACTTTTGCGGCAGCGCTGCTGCTGGCACTGTTATTGGCTGGCTGCGCGCAGCAGCCTCCTCTTAAACCGTCGCCAATTCACGTTACTGCTGAAGCGGCGGTGACCGGGAACATTCCTGCTACCGTGCAGGCGCCGGCAATTTTGCCTCGCCCCAAAGCCACGCCCAAGCCCGAGACCTACAGTGTGGTGGTCAACAACGTCCGCGTACAGGAACTGCTTTTTGCGCTCGCTCGTGACGCGAAACTCAACGTGGACATTCACCCTGGCATAGCGGGCAACGTCACACTCAACGCCATTGATCAGACATTGCAGCAGTTGCTGACACGCGTTTCCAAGCAGGTCGACATGCGGTGGGAATTGGATGGCCCCAATCTCATGGTCATGCCGGACTCTCCCTACCTGCGTATCTACAGGGTTGACTACGTCAACATGGAGCGAAACACCACCGGTTCGGTCGGCGTATCCAGCCAGGTCGGCACTGGTGGCTCCGGTGGTGGGGGCGGTTCAGGTTCCAATGCATCGACCACAACGGTGCGGAATACCTCGAACAACCGCTTCTGGGAAACTCTGGTGGACAACATCCAGGACATCCTGCGTGAAACAGACAAGGTTCTGCCAGCTGGCGCTGCCAACCCGGCAGCCGCGGCCGGACAGGGCCAACAAGGACAGCAGGCGCAACAGTCTCAGCAGGGTGCAGCCCCGGCGGCACAATCCGCAGCAC
>CANIIN010000458.1 GCA_947467405.1 Betaproteobacteria bacterium
ATCGGCCTATGTAGTGAGGGGGTGAAATGTTCAAGGAGCTTGATGTTGTTGTCTTGAAAAAGGCCGTCCCTGGCACCAGCATCCCCGCTGGCGCTGAGGGCGTCATCGTGCACATCCACTCGGTGCCACGCACGGCCTACATGGTCGAATTTTGCAACGACGCTGGAGAAACCATGGATCTCGTGTCGTTGCTGCCGAGCCAAATTGCTTTGACGCAACCACTGCGCAGGGCCGCCTGATCAGTCCTGCGCCCGCGCTGCTGCATTGGCGCGTGAGCGGTTGGCGCTACCAACGCCACTGACTGTGCCGCCGAGGAGTCACGGTCGACGGTTGCCTTGACACTCCCCCTCGCCAATCGTGATGTCAGTAAGGCTTCACTTGGCCACGTCGACGTCGCGCACTTATCTTGCACCCGCCCAAACCAAGTTCATTCCCGAGCCCTCGGCGATATGAGGTTTGTCAGGCATCGCCGCCTAGCAATCCCGCCTCGCGCATGGCTTGCACAAGGCCTGCGCAACCGCTTCGGCCTGTCCTTTTGGTTGGACAGTCGCCAGCGCCTGGATGATCTGCCCCTGCCTTCGCGGCGCGACGGCGCCATAGCTCGGGAACGTCGTCAGTACGCCCTCGTGTCCCAGGTTCTGGCTCCAGGCCTTGAACTGCTCAGGGTTCTGGCAAACGTTCTCGCCGAACTGGACCAGCGTGGCCCGGAAACTGTGAGGGTTGAAGTACGGCAACCCCGCCGCCTCGAAGGCTTCCTTGAAGATCGCGCGGATCGGTGACGCCGTGCTCCAGTGTCGCCGGGCCAGACCCGCAGCCTCGAATTGCCGCGACTGGCTCAGTTCAACCAGCGTCGCTGGGAACTACGGGTCATCGTTGCCCCACAGCATGTCCTGGCGCAGGTGGGTACCTTGAAATCCCGGTAGCGCGTGGCGGTCTCGAACCGCGCTAGCGCCTTGGCTGCGGCGTCCACCGAGTCCTCGCTCTGTCGCTTGGCCTCCTTCAAGAAAACGAAGTACCGGCGCTTGATCCGTTCGTTGTCGGCGTTGTGCGTTGCCATGGTCTGATGCTCCCTATCCGAAGTCACTGTTCACGGTGGGTTGGGCGCTCTCGACTATGCGGGCCTTACGGCTCGCAGCGCTGGCAAGGTCGGATCAGGTCGGCCGGGCCCGCTCCATCAGACTTGGTCAACGTGACGCCAGCGTCGGTGCGGGATCGCCCTGCTCGGCAAGCGCGCGCAACACGAACTGCGCAAGCTCATCCCCATCCTGGATCGCCTGGTGACCACCCGGATAGTCGACGCCGCGATCGCGCAGCAATACCAGGGTTGCGCCTTGGGCTGTCAGATCAACGCAACTGCACGCAGTTTGGCTATGAGCCCGAAAAGCAGCGGCCGTGCGCAGCACGATTGCCGCGCTGCGCGGATGGCCCAGCGTGGCCAGCAGCCAGGCCAGGCACTCGGCGTGGGCCAGCAGGATGCCGCAACTGCGCAACAGCGGCAGGGCTGCCAACGCGTCGACGTGAGCCTGAGCCTGCTTGCCTTGCATCAGCAGTGCAGTGACCAGCCCCATGCGCGCATAAGCCACCGCCAGTGCCACCGACACGTCAGGCTGTTGGTCGTCCAACACGGCGCGAAAGCGCCGCTCGGCCGCTACCGCATCGCCCGCGCTCAACAGCGTCTGCCCGATGTCCTGCGTCAGCGTGACGGTGTAGCGATGGATGTCGGCCTGCTGCGCCAACGCCAACGCCTGTTCCAAGCGCTCGACCGCGGCGGCACATTGGCCGCGGGCGTCGAGCACCATGCCCTCGATACGCAAGCGCCGCATGCGGTCCGCCGGCGGATGGCCTTGCACTTCCATCTGACGCGCCTCATCGATCGCGTTGAAGGCTGCATCAGTCTGGCCCAGGTCGAGCAAGGCCTCGGCGCGCATGCGCAAGCAGGCATGCACATGCCGATGGTTGCCCAGTTGGCGGAACAGCGACTCGGCGGTGCACAGTGCCTCCACGCAGCGGCGCGCCGGCAAACGCCCGTCGTTGCCGAAACGGCCCAGCCATTGCCAGTACTGCGCGGCCTGAGCCGTCGGCACGCCGTCATCGATGAAAGGTCCGACGGCCAGCAGGCGATCCAGCACCTCGCCAAACAGACCGCCCAAAGCAAACACCACGCAGTTGTCCACCGCAAGCGCGATGGCGGTGCTGCGGTCGCCGTGTCGCATCGCCCAGGCGAAGGCAGCGCTCACATTGGCCGCCTCGTTCCAGATGGCCTGGGTGTCGCGTTGCCGGGTGGCCTGGGAGCACACCTTGCTGGTCGCATGGGCATGGCGCGCCAGCGCGGCCTCGGTCTCGCCCGCCAGCGCCAGCCGCTCCAAGGCGTAGGCCCGGGTGGTTTCCAGCAAAAGGTAGCGCGGGCTCAGCTGGTCACGCACCTGGACCAGCGACTTGTCGATCAAGGAGCCCAGCGTATCAAGCACCTGCCAGTCATCTTCCCCAGGGTCGGCACCGATCTCGCGAACCGCGGGCAGGCCAAAGCTGCCATTGAAAGTACCCAGCCGGCACAGCAGGCGCTGCTCGGCCACGTCCAGCAACTGGTAGCTCCAATCCAGCGCGGCACGCAGCGTCTGGTGACGGCGCAAGCGCACTCGGGCATCCCCGGTGAGCAGGCGGAACATCTCGCCGAGCCTGGCCCTCACGCCGGCCAGACCCAGCAAGGGCACCCGGCCCGCCGCCAGCTCGATGGCCAGCGGCATGCCGTCAAGTTGACGGCAGATGGACACCGCGTCCCCCAGGTTGTCGGCGGTGAACTCAAACTGTCGCCATTGCGAACGCAGGCGTGCCTGCAACAGCATCAGCGCGCCGGACGACACCATGCCTGCCAGGTCGAGCCGCTTCGGCAGCGACAGCGGTCCAAGTTTGTAGACCGCCTCCTCGGCCCGGCGCAACAACTCCTGGCTGGTGACCAACACGCGCAACTGTGGCAGCTCGCCCAGCAGGTGGGAGCACAACTGCCCGACGGCCTCGGCCAGGTGTTCGCAGTTGTCCAGGATCAGCA
>CANIIN010000459.1 GCA_947467405.1 Betaproteobacteria bacterium
CGGAAGCAGGTACGCCGTGTCTCGATTCACCGTCACAAATCGTGTCATTCGTTCGCCTCGCCTGTGTATCCTATGCCCATATCAAAGAACGTTTACTCTCTGGCTTCGATGACAAATTCAACAAACAATTGTCGGCTAAGTCCGACAGGCTGCTAGGGGGCGGCATCTCGCGGCAGTTTTCGCAACGCCCCGATCTTTCCGGCTCATGACCCGCACCGTCGCCGATATCGAATCGTTCATCACCCTGCTGCAGGTGGCCTGCGAGAACAAGGACAACGCCATCCTCGAACGGCTGCTGTCGCAGCCCGACGCCAGGCGGCGCGGCCTGGTGCATGAATGGGTGTCGGACCTGCTGATCAAGCCGGCGCCGAAGGACTTCATCGAAGTGGTTGTCTGTCTCGGTGACGACGCCATCGCCGAGAAGGGCTACGAGGCCATCTTTCAATGTCGTCGCGAATGCCAGCGGCCTTTTGCAACAGGCCGCACCTGACATGGTTTGCGGCGTTATGGCGAACCGACTAGACCGTTAGCGCAGCTTCACGCCCTTGGCGAGCAGCGCGGCCACTTGTTCGTTGCCGAGGGTCGTGCCGCGTCGGATGGCCGTCACCGTGCTCGGAATCGCGCGCCAGCCCATGGCGGTGAAGCGCGCCGTGGATTCCGGCAGTGCCGACATTTCGTTCACGTCCGCGTTCAGTTTGGCAATGATGTCATTCGGGACAGCCGGGTGAGCGAACATGCCCAGCCACACCTGCAGCACGAAGTCCGGTGCGCCGATGCCGCTTTCAGCGATCGTGGGTATCTCGGGCAGCGCCGAATGGCGCTGCTGGTCGCTGTAGGCCAGGATGCGTACCCGGCCTTCCTTCATCGGCGGCACGGCCTGGTTGACGTCAGGCGTATAGAGCTGCACTTCTCCGGCGATCAGCGCCGTCATGGCAGCTGCACCGCCCTTGTAGTTCACGTTTACCCAGTCCAGCCCAAGGCGATCTCGCAGACTTTCGATCGCCACCAATGGCGCACTGGCTGTGCCCTGATTGAGTTTGCCGGGGTTGGCTTTCACCCAGGCGACGAATTCCTGCATGTTCTTGACCGGTATGCTCGAGTGCACGCCAATGAACAGACCCGAACCGGCGATGATGCCGAAGGGCAGGATGTCCTTGGCGGTATCGAGAGGCGCATCCTTGGTCAGCAGGCTTTCGGACGGCAAGTTGCTCGAGGCGGCAAGCAGCGTGTAGCCGTCCGGATCGGCCTTGGCGACAAGGTTTGCCCCGACCAGTTGTCCCGCGCCGGGCTTGTTCTCAACGAGCGCGGGTTGCCGGTATTTCTTTTCAAGATGGGCGGCAAACATCCGCGCAAACAGATCGGTCGGCCCCCCGGGTCCCAGCGGGACGATGATCCGCATGGGCTTGTTCGGGAAATTTGCTGCAGGCGATTGCGCCAGTACCGCTGTGGACAGGAACGCAAGGCTCAATGCCGCCAGGATTTTCTTTACCGGTTTCATTCGAGTCTCCAGGAGAACGTACTGCAAAGCGATTGATTGTTCTGGTCGAGCTTGTTTCCGGCTGTGACCGTTTCAGCCCGCGGCCCGGGACTTCGCGCGTTCGGCGAAGTGCGGAATGACGTACTTGCCGAGCAACTCGATGGATTTGAGGATCTTGTCGTGGGGCAGGCCGCCGAACTGCTGGTAGCAGATCAGCTGGTCGACCCCGGCCTTCTCGTAGCGCTCCATCTTGCGGATCATCTGGTCCGGGTCGCCGATCAGGATCTGGTCCTCGGCGTCGAAGTCCTCGACCTTGAAATGACCCTTGGAGCGTTCGTCCAGCAGCGGGAATCGCTGGCGCTTTTCTTCCGCCGACCACAGCGCGCCTTCCCATTCCAGTGTGGCCTTCGCGATGTGCTGGTACCACCAGTGCACCGACTTGTAGGCGCCGTTGTCGATGGCCTTCTGCCTGGTCTCGGCGCAGTGCACCAGCGTGTAGGCCGCGAAGCGGTTGTTGACGAACTGGCCCACCGGCTTGGCGCGCTTCAGCGCCTCACGATAGAGTTGGATGCGCTTCTCCATCACTTCCACGGGTTGCGACAGCGTCAGCCCCAGCGTTCCCAGGCCCATCTCGCCGGCCTGGATCTGTCGCTCGTCCGACGTGGCGGCCGTCCACATCGGCGGGTGCGGGTCCTGCACCGGCTTGGGAAGGATGCTGCGCTCCTTCACTTCCCAGTACTTGCCCTGGTGCGAGAAGGTGTCTTGCATCCACATCTTGGGGATGATGCGGATTGCCTCTTCCCACATCGCCACCGCTTCCTTGGGGTTGATGGCGAAGCCGTCCTGTTCGAACAGCGTCGAGCGTCCGGTGCCGAATTCCACACGGCCGTTGGACAGGATGTCCAGCACCGCGGTGCGTTCAGCTACGCGCACCGGATGGTTGAACGGTTTGGGCAGCAGCACCACGCCTTGCCCCATGCGGATGTTCTTGGTTCGCTGCGCGACCGCGGCGAGGAACAATTCCGGCGCGGAACAATGCGAACGCTCGACGCGGAAGTGGTGCTCCACCATCCACACCGTGGCAAAGCCCAGCTTGTCGGCCAGCTCGATCTGCTCGATGGCTTCGCGATAGACGCGCTGCTCTTCCTTCTGTTGACCGTTGGTCCAGGGTTTGGGAACTTCCAGTTCGAACAGCAGGTCGAGTTTCATGGCATCACACTGAGAATGAAAGTCAAAAGTATTGCATCTCATTCCCGGAAATTCGTTGTACACGGGTACAAGTCGTGACGATAGACAGGTCGGCACGACGCGGCTTCGCTAGAATGAGGCGATGGAGTCGTCGATCCATCCGGATCGGACAGTGCCCACCTTGAATTGGCATGCCATGAAATCGTGCCGCAACTCGCCGATTACCTATCAACTGGTCATCGACGTCATTCAGCCGCTGACCTGTGTGGTCGGCCGCCTTGGTGAGTTCGCGTTTCCGGCCGGTCGTTACGTCTACACCGGCTCAGCGCGCCACGCCTTCGAGGCCCGTGTTGTGCGCCATTGCACCAGGGGCGACAAGAG
>CANIIN010000460.1 GCA_947467405.1 Betaproteobacteria bacterium
ATGTTGGAGCAAAGGGCCGCTGTGACGAAAATGAGCCCTCTGCACGTCCCCCCTTCGGAGGGACGGGATCGACGGTTTGGTGTGAAGCGCACAAGTGGTTTAAAGTGAATGCTGCCCGGCCAGGATTCGACGCAGGTGCCTGGCAGGTGCGGCAAT
This sequence comes from Betaproteobacteria bacterium, assembly GCA_947467405.1. GTDB lineage: Bacteria > Pseudomonadota > Gammaproteobacteria > Burkholderiales > SG8-39 > CAIYPG01. Next base: position 157 of record CANIIN010000460.1, read on the forward strand.
CGCAGGTGATGGTCTGTTCACTGGCCTGAAGGTGGGGGCTGCCTGGGCGGACTGGTCTGGCTGAATGCGCGGGAGGACGTTGCATGTTTGCCATAATCTACAAAGCGGACGGTGTTCCCGTCTGTTGCCAGGTGCCAGGCGTCGCCCCTGATCCCGTGGTGGTCTGGACGTCGGAAGCTTCCGCCAAGGCGTTCATCGACAGCCAGAGCGGCGGCGATGATTTTCAGGCCGTCGCCCTGAGCGAACAGAGCATGGAGCAGATGGCCAAGGCGCTGGGCTGCGCGGTCGAACAGTTATCCGTGGAGCAGTATCCGGGCTGACGGCAGCGACAGATTGCAACGACACATCGCAACGACAAAATCGTGAAATGAAAAATGGCAGCCAAGGCTGCCATTTTTCATGGTGCGACGGCATCGCTGCCGCGCCGTGTCGATCAGGTATCGACCCGGTGCGGATCAGGCCAGTTGCACCGGAATCTTGTGACGCTGGCGCTTGATCTTGTTCTGGCCATCGACATATACCAGGTCCGGCTTGAAGCTCTGCAGTTCCACTTCGTCATAGATCGAGTAGGAGGCGATGATCAGGATGTCGCCGGCCGCGGCGAGACGCGCAGCCGCCCCGTTCACGGAAATGATCCCGGTTCCGCGCTCGGCGCGGATGGCATACGTCGTGAAGCGTTCGCCGTTGGTCACGTTGTAGATCTGGATCTGCTCGTACTCGTGAATATCGGCTGCTTCGAGCAGATCATCATCAATGGCGCAGGAACCCTCGTAGTTGAGTTCCGAATGCGTCACCGTCACGCGGTGTATTTTCGATTTCAGCATCGTCCGCTGCATGGCCAGCTCCCGTCAGGGGGTTGTGTTTGGTGTCTGTGATCTCTTCAGGAGATCATTTCAATATTGTCGATCAGGCGGGTCTTTCCCATCCACGCGGCTGCGAGTACGACAAGCTCGCGGTCGCTCGGGGTGGGCAATTGTAGGTCAGCTTGCTTTCGCACCGCAATATAGTCAGGTCTCCATTGATTTTCAAGCATTATTTTCATTGTTTCGGCCTCGATGGCGGAAAAATCGCGTCGTCCCGAGCGAATCGCCGCCACGACCTGAGAAAGCATCGCAAATAGCTGCCTGGCGCGATCCCTTTCCGACGCATCCAGATAACCGTTTCGAGATGACAAGGCAAGGCCGTCTTCGGCCCGGCTCGTGTCGCAGCCGATGATTTCGATGGGCAGCGCAAGTTGCCGCACCATGTGCTTCACGATCATCAACTGCTGATAGTCCTTCTTGCCGAACACCGCCACCTTCGGCTGCACGATATTGAGCAGCTTGAGCACGATGGTCGCGACACCGCGAAAGAAGCCGGGCCGGAACTCGCCTTCGAGCACGTCGCCGAGCACCGAGGGCTGCACGAGAAAGACCTGCGGATCCGGATACAGTTCCTTTTCATCCGGCGCGAACAGGACATCCACGCCGCATGACCGGAGTTTTTCGCAATCGGCTTCGAATGTGCGCGGGTAGCGGTCGAAATCCTCGTTGGGTCCGAACTGCAAGCGGTTGACGAAGATGCTCGCCACCACGCAGGTGCCGTGCCGGCGCGCCGTGCGCATCAGTTGCAGGTGGCCTTCGTGCAGGTTGCCCATGGTCGGCACGAAGCACACGCCGCGCTCGTCGCGCAGGCGTGTCCTCAGGTCGTCGACTCGGGGGATGATGTCCATGATGATGTTGAAATCCTGATGCGGCGCGTTGACGGCGTGATGTGCCGTGCCTAGTCGCCGAAATTGAAGAATTCGCGGCCGCCGCGCATCGCGGCGATGCGCTCGATCAGCAGCGAAAGATCCTTGTCGCCCTTCACGAAATTGAGTCGTTCGGAATTGACGATCAGGATCGGGCTGGCGTTGTAGTTGTAGAAGAAGCGGCTGTAACTGTCGGCCAGCACGGCCAGGTAATCGACGGAGATGCCCTGCTCGAAGTCGGCGGCGCGCTTTTTCACCCGCTCCACCAGCACGTCGGCCGGCGCCTGCAGATAGATCACCAGATCGGGTTTGGGCGCCTGCGGCTGCAGCGTGTCGTAGATCTGCTGGTACAGATGCAGCTCGTCGTTGCCCAGCGTGAGGCGCGCGAACAGCGGATCCTTGTCGAGCAGGAAGTCGCTCACGGTGAGCTTCGAGAACAGGTCGAGCTGCTTCAATTCGCGCAACTGGTTCATGCGCTGGAACAGGAAGAACAACTGCGTCGGCAGCGCCCAGCGCGGCATGTCCTGGTAGAAGCGCGCCAGGAACGGATTCTCGTCCGGGCGTTCCAGCAGCGTTTCGGCTGAAAAGTGCTCGGCCAACCGGTGCGTGAGGCTGGTCTTGCCCACGCCGATCGGGCCTTCGACGACGATGTAGCGGTATTTCGAAAGAGGCATCAGGATGGCCCGGTATTCATGGCGGCATGGCGGGTCAATGATTCGGGGTCAGCGTATCAGGTCGGCAGATCAGATCGGCAAATCACGCGAACGCCGGAGCAGTTTCTGAAAATGAAATATACCGCGCCCATGATACACAACGCGGCCCACAGGTAGTCGAGCCGGAACGGCTCTTTCATGCAGAAAATCGCGAATGGCACGAAAACCGTCAGCGAGATGGCTTTCCGGATGATCTTGAGCTGCGCCAGCGATCACCGGCTTGCCGGCCAGGTTCTTCCGGTCGGCCTTCCGGGTGAATGTCATGAACACATTCGACGGAATTGGCAGGCCGATAGTCCGTAAGTGCGTGCCGGGATGGTTCATGGCGCGATCTTCTCCACGTTCTGGTCCAGCGTTTGCGCATGCCAATCGCTCGCTGCGCCGATGCCGGGAATGATGCAATCCGGATCGATCTCCAGCAGCGGCTCCAGCACGAAGCGCCGCA
>CANIIN010000461.1 GCA_947467405.1 Betaproteobacteria bacterium
AGAAATGCACTCCGCTAGAATGCATCACCATGCCGTTCCATCCTCACGCCGTTCCCCTGCCATGCTGATGCAGTTCATTCGCCGCTTGCTGGCGAAGCCCCGCGGCGGACCCGTGGCAGAGCAGTCGCCCGCGGTCCCGTCGGGGGCCGGCAGCGCCGATCCAACGGCCGCCTTGCGCGTGCATCTGGCAGCGCACCCAGACGACATCGAGGCACATTGCCGGCTAGCGGCCTTGCTGCAGGCGGCGGGTCGTGACCGGGATGCGCTGAACGCCTTTGATCAGGCCTTGACCCTCGATGCGCGGCATGCCGTGGCGGTATGCGCCGCGGCCGCGCTGGCGGCACGCCTCAATGCACACGACCGGGCCATCGTCCTGTATCGCAGTGCCGTCGCGCTGCTGCCCGACCAGGCTGCCGCCATTCTCTGCAACCAGGGCGCCAGCCATGCCGCGCTGGTGCAGATGCCGCAGGCCATGGCCTGCTATGAAGAAGCCATCCGCATTCAGCCGACGCTGGCCGAGGCCCACTACAACCTCGGTTGCCTGCTGAAGGACGTCGGTCGCATCGACGAGGCCGAACAGGCGGTGCGGCGCGCGGTGGCACTGCGCCCTGATTTTCACCAGGCGCACAGCACGCTGCTGTGCCTCTACGGCCTGCATCGCAATCACGACCAGGCGCGGCTGTTGCAAGAACACATGCGCTGGTCGGCGCAACACGCTTCCGGTTTCACGCCGCTGGCCAGGCGCGAGGATATCGATCCCTCACCGGAGCGCCGCCTCAACATCGGTTATGTATCGGGCGATTTCTGCGAGCACTCGGTGAGTTTCTTCATCGAACCGGTGCTGGCACGGCACGACCATGAGCGCTTTCGCATCATCTGCTACGACAACTGGAGCGGCGACGACGCCGTCAACCGTCGCCTGCGTCGCTACGCCGACGAGTGGCGTCGCATCAGTCACCTGAGCGACGACGACGCCGCAGCGCTGATCCGCAACGACCAGGTGGACATTCTGGTGGACCTGTCGGGTCATACGGTGGGCAACCGCATGCTGGTGTTCGCGCGCCGGCCGGCTCCCATCCAGGCGACGTGGTTCGGCTACATGTGCACCACCGGCCTCGCGACGATGGATTACCGCATCACCGATGCCTATTTCGATCCGCCCGGCGCCACCGAGCAGAATTATTCGGAAACGCTGGTGCGCATCGACAGCGTGGTGGCGTTCAGTCCCGCGCCCGGCAGTCCTGCGGTCAACGCACCGCCGTCGCAGGCCAGCGGCGTCGTCACCTTCGGCTCGTTCAACAATTACGCCAAAATCGGCGATGAGGTCGTTGCCGCCTGGGTGCGCATCCTGAACGCCGTGCCGACGTCGCGCCTGGTGCTGGTGGCGCTGGGCGGTGACGATCCGATCGTGCGCACGGCCATCGAAGAGCGCTTTATTCGCCTTGGCCTCGAGCGCGCTGCCGTACAGCTTGCCGTGCGCGGCCGGACGGCGTTGCCCGGTTTTCTCGCCGCCCTGCAGGAAGTCGACATCGCGCTCGACCCGTTTCCATACAGCGGCGGCACCACCAGCCTGCACACCCTGTGGATGGGCGTGCCGATCATCGCCATCGAAGGCGATTCGGAATTGTCCCGATCCACCAGCGCCATGCTGCGCGGAGCGGGCGCCGATGCGCTGGTTGCATCGACGGTGGATCATTACTGCGAGCTCGCCATCACGCTTGCTGGCGATGCGGCGGAGTTGGCCCGCTGGCGCGCTGGCCTTCGCCAGCGCATGGCGGCTTCGCCCATGCTCTCGGGCGACACCGTCACGCGTTCGCTCGAGGGCGCCTATCGCGACATGTGGAAGGCCTGGCGGAACGGCTCTGCAGCCGGTATGGCGTAGCGATCATGTCCGATGTGCCCGTCAGGCCAGCCTGCACCAACGGGCTGAGGGGCTAAGGGGCTGAGGCGTTACCACTGCCGCCATCCCGTCAGCATCGGGAAATACAGCCCCAGCGACTTGTCCTTCTCGACCATCTGCCCGGCATAGCGTTCCAGTTGCGCGCGATAGCGCTGCTGTTCGCGATCGAGGAAGCCTTCGATGTCGGCGCCTTCATGGCTGCTGGTCTTGTAGTCCACGATCCAGCGCCGTCCCTCTGCATCGACGAAGGTGCGGTCGATCACCAGATTGCGGCGCTCTCCATCCAGCACCGCGGTGAGGCGGTATTCGTTGCGCGCGTCGCGATGCGCGCCGAGCAGCCAGCGACCGCGTTCGTCATCCAGTGCATTGGCCAGCGCCGTGGCGACGCGCGTCGCGGCGGCGGGGAGTTCATTGTCGGCGACGCCGCGGGCCGAGAGTTCATCCCGGAACGCCTGCTGCATGCCGTCCACGCGTGCACGATTCCAGTCCTGCAGGCCGTCCTCGGCGACGCGTTGCAGCCAGCGATGCACCACGCTGCCCACATGACGGGCGGTTTCACCGGCCCAGGAGAATTCGATCTGCTCGCTGCCGCGTGAAGTCTCTATCGGCGCCGGCCAGGCGGCGTCGGGCGGTGGTGCGGGTTTCGCCCAGTCGACGGCCAGGCGTTTCAGCGTCGTGGCGTCATGGCTGGCGGAAGTGCTGTTCGGCGCCGCAGCATCCGACACGACAGGCGACACGTCGGGCACTGCGGCCGCTTGCGGCGCCTGGAAGAATTCTTCCGCCACCATCCAGGCGCGTCCGAGCAGCGAGTGCCTTGAGGGTTTTCTCACTGCACCGTCGTCTTCGGTGAGTTTGGCGTCATCCTTGTGCGGCTTCACGCAGCCCAGCAGGTGCAGTCGCGACTTGGCGCGCGTGGCCGCCACGTAGAACAGGCGGCCGGCTTCGGTGTCCTCGGCGCGGCGCGCCTGGTCGCGCACGTAGCTGAACATCGCGCCGTTACGTTCATGGTCGCCATCGCCGGTTTCATTGATGGGCGCCAGCAGCAGTTGCCCGTCGGGCTGCGATTTCCACGCCAGCAGCGGCCGATCGCCGACGCGCGGCGCGCGATCGAGGCCGGGTACGATGACCGTGTCGAA
>CANIIN010000462.1 GCA_947467405.1 Betaproteobacteria bacterium
CGCGCGCCGACACGACCAGAACGGCCCTTGTCGCTTCGCCTGCCGTTGCAGCATTCACCATCCACACCTGCGCGCTGCCGTTGGCGGCGGCCAACGCCACGGGTCGTGCCAGCAATTTCTCGCCGGCCAGCCAGGCGTCCACGTCGGCGTGCAGGCCCGCCACCATCAGCGTCCTCTGCCCCGCCAGTGTCGTCGTCATGCGCGGCTTCTGCTCGAACAGTTCGCCGGCCAGATCGGCCGCGGCACGACGCAGGTCGGGGGCGTTGCCCAGCACCAACAAGGCCGGCTCTTTGGCCAGCATGGCCTGCCGCAGGATGGGTGGCGCTTCACCCGCGCCCAGTCGCCGGAACAGGCGGAATTGCGGATCGAGCAGCACCGCCAGCGGTTCGCCCGGCACATCGACGCTCACGGTGCGACTGGCGGCGTTGAGCGGCACACGCACGGGGGTGTCGCCCTGCGCAGTACGCACCAGCAGCGGCACGCTGAGTGCGTAGGTTGCATCGCCGCGGCCGTCCGCCTGTAGCTGCCGCAGCGTGATGCGCGCGCGCCAGGTGTCGCCGGCCAGCGCGCTGGATGACGCCGGGTCGGCCTGCACATCTGCCACGCGCAGCTCCGGCGCACCGGCGCGCGCCAGCCATTGCTCGAAGAACGCCTTCAGGCTGCGCCCCGCTTCCTGCTCGAAGGCCGCGCGCAGTTCGTTCCAGCCGGCCACGCGAAAGCGCTGCTCGCGCCAGAAGCGCTGCAGGCCGCGCTCGAAGGCCGCGGCGCCGATGTCGTCACGCAGCATGGCAAAGAGCATGGCGGACTTGTGATAACCGACGATCTGCGACGCGCCGTGGGTTCGCGACACGAACGCCGCCAGCGGCCGGTCATCGGCGCGCGGCATGGCGGCGAAATCGCGCAGCCACGCCAGGCGCGCGTCCAGCGCCGCCGGTTCGCCGTCGCGCCCCTTGTAGGCGTAGTCGGCCATGAAGGTGGTGAGTCCCTCCGACCAGTTGCCGCGCGCGAAGTCCGGATACACGCCGTTGCCCCACCAGTTGTGCAGCACCTCGTGGCCGAGCGAGGTGGCGCGGATGAACGGCAATCGCAGCACGTCGATGCCCAGATAGGTCATGGTCGGCATGCCGAAGCCGGTGGGCGTGGGACTGGACACCACGCTGAAGGCGGCGAAGGGATAGGCGCCGATCTGCTTCTCGTACAGGTCGAGATAGCCGGCCACGGAATCGAGATAACCCGCCGACAGGTTGGCGATCGATGCATGGAAATAGGTGCGCAGCTTGACCGCCGTGCCGGCGGCGGTGCGCACGTCGCGCTCATCCACGCGGTACGGCCCCGCCACCAGCGTGATGCCTTCCGAGGGCTGCTCGAACTCGAAGCGCGCCCGATAGCGACCCCCTTCGCGTGACTCATCGACGAGCCGCCCCGGCACCATGCCCACCTGCCCGGCCGGCACGTCCAGCGCCACGCGATAACGCTCCAGTGAATTCGCGACCGACGGGTACCAGCCCGAGCCCGCCGGCAGGAAGCTGCCCTCATTGCCGGCGACCGGATCGTTGGCGCGCAGCATGGCGCGATGATCAATGGCGGTATCCAGCGCTGCCAGCGTGCCGCTCCATTGAATCTCGATGCGCCGCGCGGCCGGAACCGATACCCGACGCAGCATGCCGGGCCGTGCGCTGCCCGATGCCGTTGCATTGACGGCCACCGCCTTGCCATCGGCCTGCAGCGCTTCGATGCCGAGCCGTTCCGACAGCAGCAGCGTCACGGCGCGGCGCGTGTCGAGCGTGATGATGTCGCGACCGTCCAGCCGGCGCGTGGCGGGATCGAGCGTGACGGACAGGTCGTGAAGAGGTGCCAGTGCTGCCGCCACATCCGCAGCGGTCGCAGCATGGGTGACTGATGCCGTCAGCAGGGCACTGCACAGCACCGCGATAACGCGCAGAGCACCATCGCACTTGACCAGATTCCGCAACAAATTCCGTCGTCCCCGCGCAGGCGGGGACCCAGTGCCCTTATTCTGGATTCCCGCCCCCCGATTCAAACACTCGAGGGCAGGCTGCGCGGAAATGACGAACTCCGCCGACGTTGTCATGAACTTGCGCAATGCTCATTCTCGCTACCGCATCGAATCAGCCACCGCGCGCTGTTCATGGACGAACCATCATGGTTTGGCCGGCGGGAACTTCGCGACCAGTTCGACGACCTGCCCGTCGCGCCTGGCCTTCAGCGGCAGCCAGGTGCCGGCCGGCATGCCGGCGACGATGGCCACCAGTTCGGCCGGCAGTTTGAGCGCCTTGCCGGCGGCCTCCATGAGCACATCGTTGGCGCGCAGGCCACTGGCTTCCGCCAGGCTGCCGGCCGAGATTTCCACCACGCGCACGCCGTCGGGTGCGACCTCGATGCGGATGCCCAGACGCGGCTTGCTCGCCGACTCCTTGAGGTCGGGCACGCCGAACACCGCCGTGGCCAGCCCGGGTTGCAGGTTCTTGCAATCGGCATCCATGTCCCAGGGCAACAGCGACGTGACGCTGGTGATGCCCAGCGCCGCCAACTGATGCACCACGCCGTAACCGCGCGCCACATGCTCGGCGCCCATGACGCCGACCACCAGCGCTTTCGGATCGCGCTTCAGCGCATCGGCAATGCCCTGCGCCATGGCGCGGTCCCAGAACTGCTGCGCATCGACGAAGCGCAGGAACGCCGGATCACTGCGAGCGGGCTTGCGGCTCCCGTCGGATTTATCGGGCTTCTCGGGATGAGCGGCATAGGACGCGAACAGTCGATCGAGATACGCCGCCGCGGCCGGCGCCGCCTTGCCCACGCCCTCGCGCTTATCCTCGGGTACCGACTGCAGGCCGTTGCGCGCAATGGAGCGCACCAGATCGCTGTCGACATTCAGCGCCAGCATGGGAAAGCGGTTCATGCGCGCGAAGTGGAACAGCGGCAGGTACAGCTGCGCATCCATGTTCCAGACTTTTCGCCAGTCGCTCTGCACCAGGAAATCCGCTTCGGAGAGGTCGCCTGCCACCCAGCG
>CANIIN010000463.1 GCA_947467405.1 Betaproteobacteria bacterium
ACGAGACTCAGCCAGTACGCCACGGCCGCCACGAAGGCCGACGCCGGGATGGTGAAGATCCACGCCCACACGATGTTGCCCGCCACGCCCCAGCGCACCGCGCTGGCGCGCCTGGTGGCGCCGACGCCGACGATGGCGCCGGTGATGGTGTGCGTGGTCGAGACGGGAATGCCGAGCGCCGTGGCCAGGAACAACGTGATGGCGCCGCCGGTTTCCGCGCAGAAGCCGCCCACCGGTTTCAGCTTGGTGATCCGCTGACCCATGGTCTTCACGATGCGCCAGCCGCCGAACATGGTGCCGGCAGCGATGGCGATGTAGCAGGCGATGATGGTCCAGGTCGGCGGCGACGCGTCCGAGGCGGACGTGTAACCGGTGGCGATCAGCAGCATCCACACGATGCCGATGGTCTTCTGCGCGTCGTTGCCGCCGTGACCCAGGCTGTAGGCGCCGGCCGACACCAGTTGCAGGCGACGGAACCAGCGATCCACGCGCGACGGCGTGGAACGAACAAAGACCCAGGAAACGATCACCACCATCAGCGAACCGAGCACGAAGCCCAGCATCGGCGAGACGAAGATGAAAATCACGGTCTTCATGATGCCGGTCGAGTTCAGCGCACCCGCGCCGGCCTTGGCCACCACGGCGCCGACGATGCCGCCGATCAGCGCATGCGAGGAACTGCTGGGGATGCCGTAGTACCAGGTCACCACATTCCAGGTGATGGCGCCAAGCAGCGCGCCGAACACCACATGCGTATCGACCACCCCGGCATCGACGATGCCCTTGCCCACCGTGGCCGCCACGCTGAGATGAAAGATGAAGATGGCGACGAAGTTGAAGAACGCGGCGAACAGCACCGCCGTGCCCGGCCGCAACACGCCGGTCGACACCACGGTCGCAATCGAATTGGCTGCGTCATGAAAACCGTTCATGAAATCGAAAGCCAGCGCGATCACCACCAGCAACACGACCACCCACAGCGATACCTGAACCGAATCCACCGTCAGGCCCTGATCAGGAGTTCTCGAGGACGATGCCCTCGATCAGGTTCGCCACATCCTCGCACTTGTCGGTGATGGTCTCGAGCAGTTCGTACACCGCCTTCAGCTTGATCACTTCGCGCACATCCGGCTCGTCGCGGAACAGCTTGCTCATGGCCGAGCGCATGACACGGTCGGCATCGGACTCCAACTGGTCGATCTCCTCGCAGGTCTTCAGCGCCGCTTCCGCGGTGCTGGCCTTGGCGATGTCGGCCAGCAGCGAAATGGCGTGGCGCATGCGCTGGCAGCATTTCACGCACAGGTCGGTGAGGCGCACGATCTCCTCGTTCATGCGCGCCACGCCGTACAACGTCATGGTTTCGGCGCAGTCCTGGATCAGGTCCGCCACGTCGTCCATGGTGTTGATGAGCGAATGGATCTGCTCGCGATCGATCGGCGTGATGAAGGTCTTGTGGAGCGTTCGGTTCACATCCTGCGTAATGCGGTCGGCAGCATGTTCGGCATCATCAATTGCCCGATTGGCCTTTTCGCGCAGGTCGATCTTGTCGTACTGGGCCACCATGTCGGCCAGCGCCACCGCGGCCTGCAGCACGCAATCGGCGTGCTGGTCGAACATCTTGAAGAAGTTGCCGTCGTGGGGCAGCAGTTTGCCAAAAAGCATGAGGGGGTGTCTCCGGGTTGAGTGTCAGTTGGCGGACCCGGAACAGCACGGGCGGCAGGCCTGCCTGGCTCGCGAGCCTGAGAAACAGATCAGGGGCGAGAAATTTTTTGTGACAGCAATATTACACTTTTACCCGCACTGGCCGATAGCCTTGAACGCAATGAAATGCATTCAGACCAGCTTCACGACCTGCTTGCCGAAATTCAGGCCCCGCAACATGCCGATGAACGCCGACGGCGCATTCTCGAGACCATCGGCCACCGTTTCACGGTACTTGACTCGCCCCGCGGCAACATGCCCGGCCAGTTCCTGCAAGACTCGCGGCCATTTGTCGAGATACTCGGACACGATGAAGCCCTGCAGCCGGATGCGGTTGATGAGCAGGAAGCGGAAGTTTTTCACCCCGTAAGCCTCGGTGGCGTTGTACTGCGACACCAGGCCGCACAGCGCGATGCGCGCAAAGGCGTTGGTGCGCGACAGCACGGCGTCCAGCACTTCGCCGCCGACATTCTCGAAATTGACGTCGATCCCCTTGGGCGCCGCGGCTGACAGCGCCTTCCTCCAGCCATCCGCCTTGTAATCGACGCAGGCATCAAAGCCGAGGTCGTTCACGCAGTAGCCGCATTTCTCCGGCCCGCCGGCGATGCCGACCACGCGGCATCCGGCGATGCGCGCCAGTTGTCCGACCACGCTGCCCACGGCGCCCGACGCAGCCGACACCACCACCGTCTCGCCGGCCCTGGGTTGGCAGATGTCGAGCAGGCCGATCCATGCCGTCACGCCGGGCATGCCCAGCACGCCGAGATACCACGAGGCCGGCGCGATCGAGGTATCGATGCGCGACAGCGCCTTGCCGTCCGACAGGCCGTAATCCTGCCAGCCGGCATAGCCGCCCACCATCGCGCCGGGCTTGAACTTCGGATTTTTCGACGCGACCACTTCGCCGACCGTGCCGCCGACCATGACGTCACCGACCTTTACGTTCTCGGCGTAGCTGGGCGCGTCATCCATGCGCCCGCGCATGTAGGGATCGAGCGACAGGTAGTGATTGCGGATCAGCACCTGACCGTCGCCCGGCACCGGGACCGGCGACTCGACCATGCGGAAATCGGCTTCCGTTACCCAGCCGGTCGGGCGTTTCGCGAGAAGGATCTGCCGGTTGGTCGTCATTGGGATTCCTTTAGCTCAGGGAGTGCCACTACGACTTGAACGAGTGCAGGTATTTTCTGCCCCCACCCCAACCCTCCCCCGCGCTGGCGCGCAAGGGAGGGAGTTGGTCACGCTTTGAATATCGGAGTCTTGCCGAGTTCACGCCAACAAACTCCCTCCCCTGCGCAGCGGGGGAGGGTTGGGGTGGGGGCAGATGCGGCCT
>CANIIN010000464.1 GCA_947467405.1 Betaproteobacteria bacterium
AGCAGCGAACGGCCATCGTCCTGAAAGCTCCAGGTCTCGGCCAAATAGGGCTCTGGGTTCCAGTCCTTGTCGAAGCGCAGCGGACTGGCAAAGATCTGCGCCGCAGGGATGCCCGTGGCGGTGCCCGATTGCACCGCCGAGTTCAGGTGCCTGGGCACAGAGGCAAATCCAACCACCAGCGTGCCAGCGCCACCGGCCTGGGCCGACGCGGCAAGCGAGGCGCAGCACAGCAGCAGCGCAGCGCCAACCTGGCGTAAAAATAGGTGAAATGTGGTCATTCGCATGATGATCTCCAGAAACTGTCAAACAAGTGAGCGCAGGGCTCAGCTTGGCCTTGCAGCGACTACCGTTGGCGCTTGGTCGAACCAGGCGCTGATCCACGCACCCCATTGCCGCACGATGTCACAGCGGTCGCTGACGCCGCAGCAAGCGGTATTCACAGGGCGGTAGCGCGCCTCAGGCCCGACCCGGGCCTGGCTTGAGGCTAGCGCCGAATGCGCGGCTTGCACACTCAGCATCGAAGACACCGGCTTTGGCAATGGACAAGGCAAGCCCTCGAACACTGTGCCGGCGATGCGGACCTCGTTCAAACGCTCGACACCGAGTTCGAAAGGGTCGTCTGCCAGCACCACGAAATCGGCGCGCTTGCCGGCCGCGATTGAGCCGACCTCTTGCTCTAGCCGCAGCGTCCAGGCCGCGTCTATCGTCACACCACGCAGCGCCTGCATCAGCGTCAGGCATTCGCTGGGCGAGACCACTTTGCCGCTGGCGCTGCGGCGGTTGGCGGCGCACCAGGCCAGCGTCAGCGGCTCGGTCGGCGCCATCATGAAGTCGGAGTGGAACGAGACCTTCATGCCCGCGCGCAGCATCGATCCGCAGCGCGTGATCTGCGAGGCCCGCTCTGACCCGAGTCCGAACAGGCTGTAGTCGTCGGCCAGCGCGTGGATGTAGTACGGGTTGACGCTGGCATGTGCGCCCAGCGCTGCCAGGCGCATGGTCTGGGCCTGGGCATGGAAGCCGACGTGATGGGCATGGAATCGGTGGTCAAAGCGCGGCTTGTCCTGCTGCGCGGCATCGAGCGCGTCGAGCACCGAGTCCATGCCGGCGTCGCCATTGACATGCACGTGCACCGTGTAGCCCAGGTTCCAGAAAGTACGCAAGCCCTCTTTGAGTACCTCTGGCGCCATCAGCCACTCGCCATGATGGCCGTCGATGTAACCGGGTGAGTTCATCTGCATCAGCTGCGAGAACATCGCGCCGTCGGCGAACAGTTTGACCGCTTTGGCATAGCGGATCTTGCCGACGCCCTTGTCCAGCCAAGGCGCCATCGCCTGGGCACCGGCGACGAAGTCTATCGACTGGTCGGGCGGGCCCAGCGGCTTGCGCGAGGCGCGGTTGGAAAAGCCTCGCGCGTCGAAGACGTTGACCACGCGCATCGGTGCGCCGCTCGGCCCCCATTGCCCGTTCGGATCGTTTAGCACCTTGTCGAGCGCGTCGACCTCGAAATCGGGGTTGATGCCACCGAACAACATGTCACCGGCCGTCGTGATGCCACCCATGTGCATCAGCGCTGCGGTACGCCGCAGGCCTTCGTGGTACCACTGCGGGCGCATCAGGTAGGGCATGAGCTTGGCCATCACGACCTTGTTGCCGGTCTCGTAGAAGTGACCCCTCGCCCAGTCAACCTGCGGGTGCCCCAGCACATCCTCGGCTTTCAGACCGAGTTTTTCAGTCGCGCAGGTATTGAGATAGGTTTCATGAAAAGATCGCTGCCACAGGATCACCGGCCGGTCCGGAAACAGCTGGTCCAATGTCTCGCGGTCATAGCGGCCGTGCAGCGCGGGCTGGTAACCGAAGGTGATGAACCAGTCCTCTTTGTCGGGATGGGCCGCAATGCGCTCGAGCAACAAGCGCCGGTAGTCCTGAGGCGTGCGCGCAGCCGGCCGCAAGCTGCCATCAGGCTGGCGCCAGGCCTCAGGCGCGATGTGCTCCATCGGCATCAACATCGCGCCGAGAAATGGGTGGATGTGGTTGTCGATCAGCCCAGGCATCAGCACCTGGTCGGCAAAGCGTTCGTCGACCGTGACCTCTCGGCCTTCGCGCCAAGGCGCCATCGAGGCCAGATCGCCGACCGCGACGATGCGGCCATCGGCCACCGCAACAGCCGTGGCCTCGGGCAGTGACTCGTCCATTGTGTGGATCCGCCGGGCGACAAAAATGGTCAACGCAGGGCGGGTTGGCGGCTTGGCATTCGACATCGCAACTCCAGACACCGGCTCGTCGCCTGCAGTTAGGCGTTGATCGCTCGGAAAATGAAAATTCTTGTTCAATTTTCACTCTGATGCCATGGGTAAGAACCCGACCCAGCAATGTGTCGGGTTTGGCCTGCGGTGACCTCGACCCGAAGCCTGGCAGCGCAGCGCTGTAGTCTCTGTCCTACAAGCGGACGCAGCATCGGCCGATGGCGCGAGGCCGCCCCATCCAGCACAGTGGCGTCTTCGCGCCCGGCTCGACTTGCACAGACATTGGGCGCCGAGACCACAGTCCGCAGCACTGACACAAACCACTACCCAGGGAGGAAACGCTGCCCATGCGCCAGCTCAAGACCTACATCGTCGAAGACAGCCTGGTCATTCGGGACAACCTGATCGCCACGCTGGAGGAAATCAGTCCGGTCAAGGTCGTGGGCGTGGCCGACGAAGAGTCGACCGCTGTGCAATGGCTGACCCAGCCCGAGAATCCGGTCGACCTGGTGATCATCGACATCTTTTTGAAGACCGGATCAGGTCTTGGCGTGATCCGTGCCGGCGCGGCCTTGGCACCGCGACCCAAACTGGTGGTGCTGAGCAACTATGCGACCCAGGACATGCGCAGCAAGTGCCTGCAACTCGGCGCCGACGAAGTGTTCGACAAATCGCATGACATCGACGGCCTGATCGAATACTGCAACGACCTCGTGGTCGGTGACGACGCTGGCACCCTGCCCTGATTCGATCTACTGGATCAAGCCGTTCTTC
>CANIIN010000465.1 GCA_947467405.1 Betaproteobacteria bacterium
ACCCTGAAGACCCGCACCAGCCGGGCATCTGCAGGCGATTCACCCGGGCAGATTTGACGAAACAGGTTGGCCAAGCAGCCTAGCCGCCCGCTTCCTTCGCAGCCATTTTCTTCATCAGATCTTCCTGCGTCAGCCGCTTCGCCTCGGCGCTGGTCTGGTGCGCATAGAGATCGTAGGGCGTGGTGTCCAGGTCTGCGAGCTGGATGCGACCCGCCAGCACATCCTGCTTCCAGGCCTGCTGGTTCGGCTCGTCGGCGTGGAACTCCGGCATGACTTCGCGCGCGAACAGCTCCATGCTTTCGCAGATGTGCTCGTGCTTGTTGTTGCCGGCCTGCAGGATGAACATGACTTGGTCGACATGCGCCTCTTGCATTGCCCGGAGCTTGCGGCGGATGGTCTCGGGCGAGCCGATCAGGCCCAGCCGCAGCGCCTCCTGGCCCTTGTCGGTGGCGCGCCACGCCTGGTAATCGTTCCACAGGTTGGTCTTGCCCGGGTTGTCGATGCCATGACGCCCGTAATGCGCCAGGGCGAAACGGAAGAACGTCCAGCCCGCCGCCCGCTCCTCGGCCTCCGCGTCAGTCTTCGCGCACATGAAACCCATGGATATGGCGAGGTTCGGATTGATCGGGTAGTCGGTGAGCAACTCGCGATCGTGGACCAGGTTGTTGTAATACTTGTGCACCCACGACTGCATGGCTTCGGGCGAGACGAAACTGAACCCCAACGCACCCATGCCCCAACGGCCAGCCTCGCCGATGGTGGTGATGTTCGAGCAGGCCACCCACAACGGCGGATGCGGCTTCTGAAAGGGCTTGGGCAAAACATTGCGCGCCGGGAAATCGTGGTACTCGCTGTGATATTCCCAATCCGGTTTGGTGAACATCGGCACGATGGCGCGCACCGCGTCCTCCCAGCGCGAGCGCTTGTCGCGCACACGAACATTGAACGGATGCAGTTCCGCCGGCCCGGCGCCCTCGCCCATGCCCAGCTCGACCCGGCCGCCCGACAGCAGATCCAGGGTCGAGACCTTTTCGGCCACGCGCTGCGGCTGGTTGGTGGTCAGCTGAATGACGCCATGCCCCAGCCGTATCCGTTTGGTGCGTTGACTGACCGCGGCAAGGAATACCTCCGGCGCCGGAAGGTGCGAGTACTCCTCCATGAAGTGATGCTCGACACACCACAGGTAATCGTAGCCCAGCTGGTCGGCCACTTCGGCCTGCGCCAGCGACTCCTGCAGCAGCCGGTATTCGCTTTGCTCATCCCAGGGGCGCGGGAGCTGGTGTTCCATGAAGATGCCGAATTTCATGATCTCGTCCTTTTCTGTTGTCCGCTTCGCTGCCTTGGTCCGCCTTCACGCCAGGGCAGACGTCCTGAAACCGAATCACATCAGCATCACATCGCTACACTAGGGAAGCGCTGATCAAGTGCGGAAAATCAGCATACCTCGAAAAACGTCCCTCTGAAGTGGGGGATATACAAGGGGGCATGCCCCCTTGTTCAGTGAATCACTAAGCGGATTTGACGAAGTACACCACCGTCAGCGTGAACCCCACCGCGATCACGATGCGCTTCAGCCACTGCCCCGGCAGGCGTTTGGCCACATGCGCGCCGACATAGCCGCCGATCCCGGCGGTGACCATGGCGATGAGCGTGAACGGCCAGTCGATGGCGCCGGCGATGATGAAGGTCACCGCAGCGATCGAGTAGTTGATGGCCGAGGTGAAGCACTTCAGCGCGTTCAGTTCCTGCGCGTCTTCGATGCCCTGGATGGATAGCGCGGCCAGCGTGAGGATGCCCATGCCGGCGCCGAAGAATCCGCCGTAGATGCCGACGCAGGTCTGGAAGATCACCCCACCCACGCCGCCTGGACCGTCGCGCGACTGCAGGCCCATGTGTCCCTTGGCCCAGACCACGGCACGACTCACCTGCGCGCTGAACGTGAACAACATTGTCGCCACCAACAGCAGCCACGGGATGAGTTTCGAGAACGCTGCGTTGGAGGTCGCGAGCAGCAGCAGCCCGCCGCACAGTCCGCCCACCAGCGACACCACGCCGAGTAGCGCCGCCCAGCGACCATGACGCAGCGCCTCGCGCCGGTAGGCCCACGCGCTGGACACGCTGGCCGGCCACAGCGCCACGCTGTTGCTGGCGTTGGCCGTGACGGGCGGGATGCCGGCCATGAGCATGGCGGGAAAGGAAAAGAACGTTCCCCCGCCGGCGATGGCGTTCATGCCGCCGGCCAGGAATGCGCCGGCACCGACGACGGCTGCTTCGAAGAGGGTCATTGAAGTATCAATCGAAGAGGTTCAGGACTCGATTCTATTGAGAATAGCGGTGCAACGGCTAAGGTTTCGTCATTCCCGCGAAAGCGGGAATCCAGCGGCTTGTCACGACGCTGGATTCCGGCTCGCCGCTGGGCGGCGTCCGGAATGACGGGCACGACAGCTAGCGCTGCATCCCTTCCCACATCTTGAGCATGCGCTTGGCCGATACCGGCACCGGGGTGCGCAGTTCCTGGGCGAAGAGCTGCACGCGCAGTTCTTCCAGCAGCCAGCCGAACTGTACGACCTTATCGTCGGTGGAATTGGCCTTGTACAGCGCCGACAGGGCGCGCAGGTACAGATTCTGCAGCGGGATGAGTTCGCTCATGCTGCGCTTGTCGCGCGCCGGGTCGATGCGCAGCTTGTCGATGCGCAGCGACGCCGCCTTGATGTAGCGCGAGAAGTGCGTGAGGCGCGCGAACGGCGTGTCGGCGATGAAACCCTTGGGCAAGAGGCGCGCCATCTGTTCCTGGATGTCCTTCACCACATCCGGGTAGGCGCGCTGCACGTCGCGGATCTTCTTCGACAGCGTCTGATATTCAGTGAGGATGGTGCTGACCAGCCGCGCGATTTCCTGCGCGATGAGGTTGACGCGCGCGCGGCCTTCGTCGCGGCGTTTGATGAAGGATGCCTCGTCGCGCGGCAGCGGGTCCTGCATGCACGCGCGGTCGAAGCTGGCTTCCAGCATCTGCCCG
>CANIIN010000466.1 GCA_947467405.1 Betaproteobacteria bacterium
GAGTTGCGTGGCGCCGCGGCCGATCCCGAAGGCCTGGGGTCCCGACTGGCGGCGCGCCTGCGCGCGGCCGGCGCCGGCGAGATCATTGCCGCGCTGACGTGACAACGGCGGCGCAACAGCCGCTGCGAGGGCGCGGCATCCTGGTGACGCGCCCGGAAGGGACGGCGGCAGCGCTGTGCGAATTGATTCGCAGCGCCGGTGGTGATCCGGTGCGTTTCCCCGCCATCGACATCCTGCCGCCTGCCAACCCGCATGCTGTGCGAACGCTGCTGTCGTCTGCCAATCTGGCTCATCAGGATCTGGTGATTTTCGTCAGTCCGACGGCGGTCTCGATGGCGTTCGGCCTCGGTCAGGAGGCGTGGCCCGAAACGGTTGCGGTCGCAGCAGTCGGGCAAGGCACCGCGCGGGCGCTGCGTGCACGCGGCGTGCAGCAGGTGCTGGTACCGGCAGAGGGTGCAGACAGCGAGGCGCTGGCGGGCTTGCCGGCCATGCAGGACCTGACCGGGCGCGCCGTCTTGATCGTGCGCGGCGAGGGCGGCCGGGAGTGGCTGGGCGAAACCTTGCGTGCGCGGGGCGCCACGGTTGGCTATGCAGAGTGCTACCGCCGCGCCCTGCCGGCTGCGGACAGCGCGCCGATCGTCGCGCGCTGGAAGGCCGGAGAAATCGCGGCGATGGCCGTCACGTCCCGGGATGCCGTCGACAACCTGTTGCGCCTTTTTGCCGCGATGGCCGACACCGTGCTCGATACGCCGGTGTTCGCCTCGCACCCGCGCATTGCCGAACACGCCCGCCAGCGCGGCTTCAGGACGGTATTGAATTGTGAGTCGGGCGACGAAGCGATGGTGCGAGCAATGGCCGGATTCTTCTCGCGCCCATAGGCGAGCGGCGTATTCCTGGCGAGGGCTGGCGCTCATCCTTGGCATGCTGCAGGCGCCACAGGAAGGTGACGTTGCGCATGGTTTTCTCAAGGAAGCACGGATTCAGTCCTGAATTCGGTGCCAGGCCTGTCGAGCTTCCCTCTGAAGGGTGGGGATATACAAGGGGGCCGTGCTCCCTTGTTCATTATTTCCATAGCGTGTCCCGGTCGAATAGAATCGGGCATGAGCAAGTGGCCCATTCTTCTTTGAACACATGAGCGATTCCCAGAAAGATCCGATGATCGAACCCGGTCCCGACGCGCAACAGGATCCCCGTCCGGGTGCGTCGCCTGCCGCGGCAGGTGAGTCCGCGTCCGGCGCGACGCGGTCAAGCGCTGGCTGGCAGAGCGCAGCGCAACGCGTTATGGACAAACCGTGGACCATTGCCGTGGTGGTGCTGGTGGTCGTCCTGGGGTGGCAGTGGTATGCCAGCACTTCGCAACTGGGCGCCCTGCGCGAGGAACTGGCCACGCGCCTGCGCGACAGCGATGCCGACAGCCGGGATGCGCGACTGGTGGCGCGCCAGGCCCAGGAAGCGGTGCGCGAGGCGCAGACCAAGCTGGCGCAGCTCGACGCCAAACTGGCCGAGTCGCAAAGCCAGCAGGTCGCGCTGGAGGCGCTGTACCAGGAACTGGCGCGCAATCGCGACGAGTGGGCGTTGAGCGAAATCGAGCAGATCCTCACCACCGCCTCGCAGCAGCTGCAGCTGGCGGGCAACGTGCAGGGTGCGCTGGTGGCACTGCAGACGGCCGATGCGCGGCTGGCGCGTTCCGATCGCCCGCAATTCATTCCGCTGCGCAAGACGCTGGCGAGTGATATCGACCGGCTGAAAGCGACGCCCACGCTGGATGTCGCCGGCATGACCCTGCGCATCGATCAGATGATCAGCAGCATCGATGGCCTGCCGCTGTCTGCCGAAGGACGGGCGGCCGAGGATCGCGCCGCCGACAAGCGCGCCGCCGCCGATCCCGCGCAGGGCTTCTGGAGGCGCCTCGGCAGCGAGATCTGGTCCGAAGTTCGATCGCTCATCCGTGTCCAGGTCATGGATCGCGCCGAGCCCGGCCTGCTGTCGCCGGGGCAGAACTTCTTCCTGCGCGAGAACCTCAAGCTGCGCCTGCTGAACGCGCGCCTGGCACTGCTGTCACGCGATCAAACAACCTTTCGTGAGGACCTCCGCACGGCCTCGGCCTGGGTGGCGCGCTGGTTCGATGCGCGCAGCAAATCCACGCAGACCCTGGAGGCCACCCTGAAGCAGATGTCGTCGGCCGCCGTGCAGATCGAGGTCCCGACCATCGGCGAGAGCCTGAACGCGGTGCGCAATTACAAGGTCGTGCGCGACAAGGCGCGCTGAGGCATCGGATAACGTCATGCTGAAAAATTCCGCTATCCCTATCTCGTTCCGATACACGTTCGCGATCATGACCAAGCGCCCCCTGTTCCTGGCGAGGTTGGCATGAAGGGTCTGTTCTGGGTGCTGGGCGCCTTCGCGTTGGCGGTCGGCGTGTCGTTGGCGTTTCGCCCCGGCGACGGCTATGTGCTGCTGGTCGTGCCGCCCTATCGCATCGACTTCTCGATCGGCCTGGCGGTGGTCATGCTGCTGGTCGGGTTTGTGTCGGTGTATGCGCTGGTGCGCCTGTTCGTCCACACCGTGCGCCTGCCGGAGTACGTGCGCGCCTTCCGCGCGCGCCAGAAGCAGGAAAAGGCCCATGGCGCGTTGCTTGGCGCGTTGCAGGCCTGGTTCGAAGGCCGTTTCAGTCGCGCGGAGAAACTCGCCACCACGGCCTGGGATCTGGGTGCTGCACCGGCCGCCGTGAGTCTGGTGGCGGCGCACGCCGCACAGCGCGTGCGCAACAACGCGCGGCGCGACTTGTGGTTGAAGCGGGCTGACGACAGCGGCAGGGAATGGCGTCAGGCGGCGCTGGCCACTCGTGGCGCACTGCTGGTCGAGGGGCGCGATTTCGAGGAGGCGCGCAACGTCCTGCGTGACTTGCACGACTCGGGGCCCAAGCACATCGCCACCCTGCAACTGCTGATGCGCGCGGAGCAGGCGCTCGGGCGCTGGGAAGAGGTCATCCGCATCGCC